>NZ_BAAAPN010000044.1:0-82530 GCF_039531165.1 Nostocoides vanveenii
TCGTCTCCAACCGCTCGCGGTCACCGACACGCAGCGGCAGGGGAGCCGCGATCTTGTTCGCCATGCCCTGATTATCCCACGAAACCATAAAGATATTTCAAGGACGCGTCACTAGCTGCGGTGAGGAAAGCGATGAACGGTGGGGGCACGCTAATAATCACAGGCCATCGCTTCGAGGTGGGGGATCCGAATCACCCCGGCTACCCGTTAGCCGAGTTCCATAAGATTGTTGACGGAATTGAGGCGTTGAGAGTCGATGTGCTGACTCTCTCAGAACTCGATCGACGCAGCGGCGTTCCCGTGCCGCGTTCGGTGAATCTGTCGCAAGTCAGATACGGCCAGATCGTTCCCGTGATCGCCGATATGCAGCGGCGAGGACACGCCTCGCTCCTTGATGAGTTGCGTTCGCTCGTGACCTGACGGCTGCAGCTGATCAGGGTAGCGGCTGGGTCAGGGGCAGGGTGATCGTGCTCGCGCGGGTGTCGATCGTCATGGTCTTGCCGGCGGGCGGGCGAATGGTGAACTCGTGGTCGGACTGCAGGATCGTGACGCCGATGCGGTGGCCCTTGGCGATGACATGATCGTTGGCTTCGAGGTCGACCCGCACCCGCATGAACTGGCCCGGTGTGATCGCGTCGGTGCGCCAGAGGGAGTTGCGGTTCTGTGGGTCAGCCCAGCCCTGGGTGATCAGCGTGGCCATTCCGCGTGCGTTGAGGTCGAAGACACCGATGCTCAGGTTGGCATTGCCCTGCCCGAGCGCGAGTCGCAGATCGGCGGACGCGAATCCGGAGAGCCGGGTGTTCGCCGTCAAGGGGGCGGTCGCAAAGGCGAGCCCGGTGGATCGCGTCGGCGACGTCGTGAACGGGATGAGGCTCTGCCTCGGATCGTCGGCGAAGGTGAGCAGGCGACCCGACGCGCCCGCGCGCAAGGTCAGATCGGCGAGGGTCGTGGTCCGGGCCGCGCTGCCGGGGAGGGGCCAATCGGCATACCGCGGCGAGGTGCCCTCTGGGGTCTCGATGATGGCGCGCGGGTCACTTTCGACGCCATTGCGCACTCCGAGCACATAGCGGGTGAACCAGCGGTTCTGTTCGTAGAGTGGCGGCGGCCCGCCGTGCCCCCACTGGTGCCAGAAGATCTTCGCCGGTGTGCCTTGGGCGCGCAGCGCGCGATACCAGAGCCCCGCCTGGCTGGGCTTGACATTCCAGTCTTGCAGTCCGTGCGCGACATACACCGCGGCCTTGACCCGGGAGACATCGGCGAGGTATGAGCGTTGAGCCCAGAAGGAGTTCAGATCACCGGTGACTCGATCCTGTTGTCGCGCAAGGGTATTGATCACCGGCTTGCAGATCGCACGATTCGCCCGCATGAGCACGAACTTCGCCAGGACATCGGCGTCTTCGCCCTGGTAGCCCTCCGGCGCGACCACCGCCCCACCGGCCCGGTAGTAGCCGTACCAGTCCGAGATCGCCGAGATCGGGATGAGCGCCTCAAGGCCCTCGACGCCGGTGGTCGCCACGGCATTGGGCAGGGTCCCGTCGTAGGACGTGCCGATCATGCCCACCCGCCCATTGCTCCATCCGGCAGCCACGGCCCGCCCGGACGCGTCCACCGCACTCGCGCGCCCGTTCAGCCAGTCGATGGCCGCCTTCGGGCCGAGGCTGTCGTTGGCTCCGCCCGTCGTGGGGCACCCAGTGGAGCCGCCGGTGCCGAGCGACTCGAACTCGACATAGCCGAAGCCCCGCGAGATCCACGTGGCCGCCGTCCACCGATCGAGCAGTTGGACACCACCGCCCGTCGCCCGCTCGTGCCCCGGCTGCCGGGCGCCCGCGCGCGTGTCGGGGTCGTAGAGGTCGTGGTCGACATTGTGGTTGGCGACGTCATTGACCCCCACCCAGTAGGGACTGGCCACCATGATCACCGGAACCCGCTGCGGGGCGTCCTTGGCCACGGCATACCGGATGTGCGCCCGGTCGGGCCGGCCGTCGTGGTCGGAATCCACGGGCACGCTCACCCACGCTTCCTTGACGATCCAGTCCGCCGGGCGCGCGGCAAAGACCGGCTGGGCTTGGCCGTCCACGACGACTTGCGTGCGTATGCCGTCGCTCGCCCCCGTGGGCGCCGCACCGGCCGTTGTCACGCCCACGCCCACCGCGGCGGCCGTCGCGCCAGCCGCCCACACAGTCCGCTTCATGAGCCCACCCCTCCTCGGATCGACCTCAGCCACCCTAGTCAGGGATGGCTGTCGGCACCTGTCGTTAGGCTCATGGACATCGTCAGCCGAGGAGATTCCATGTCTGTGCCCACCCGCTGATCGGCCGTTGTCACCGCGTCCGTTGTCCTCGCCGGCTCACTGACGGCGACCGCGCACAGCGCCCCGAATCCGACCAAGAAGTGGACCTCCTTCGCCGGGCCTGAGTGCGGCAGCGTGCCGCTGATCGCGCGGGGGGCAGAGCCACAGTTGGTGGTGGCCCAAATCGGCGGGCCGCTGTCACTGCACGTCGAGCCTGCCGCTCGTGACCCACCTGCCGCCGGCCGGCGACCCGCTGACCTACGCACGCCTCAGCGCCGATGGCGCGCTGGCCACGGAAAGCTCGGGCTCGCCGCGTCGGCACAGCCGACTGTCCTGACCGTTGTCGGCTCTCAGGCCTACCCGCGGCACTCCCGGGATTCGACGCACCGCACCAGCGCGTGGGCGCGTTATGACCTGGGCACCAAGAAGCTGACCAGCCTAGGGCAGGTCGACAGCGCGTTTGTCGTCAGCCCCTGAGTGAACGCGTCCGGGGGTGGGCGCGTCAGTCGTTGATCTCGCAGAGAACCGCGCCATTGGCGACGGTCGCGCCGACGGTGGCGCTCAGGCCGCTGATCGTGCCCGCCTTGTGGGCATTGATCGGCTGCTCCATCTTCATCGCCTCGAGGACGAGCACGAGTTCACCGGCGGCAACCTGCTGACCGTCGGCGACAGCCACCTTGACGATGGTGCCCTGCATCGGCGCGGTGAGGGAATCGCCCGACGTGGCCGCGCCGGACTTCGCGCCACCGCTGCGACGCGGCGCCTTCTTCTTCGCGGCGGTAGCGCCGCCACCTCCACCCAACGACAGTCCACCGGGCAAGGAGACCTCCACGCGCTTGCCGCCGACCTCAACGACGATGTGCTGGCGCTCCTCGGCCTCGGGCGCATCGGCCGTCGCGCCGGCATACGGGGCGATGTCGTTGACGAACTCGGTCTCGATCCAGCGGGTATGCGTGCGGAACTTCTCGGCCGGGTCCGCGGGGGCGAAGTCGGGGTTGGCGACAACGGCGCGGTGGAAGGGCGTCACCGTCGGCATGCCCTCGATGACGAGTTCGTCGAGGGCCCGGCGCGACCGCTCCAGGGCCTCCTGGCGGGTGCGTCCGGTGACGATCAATTTCGCGATCAGGGAGTCGAAGGCGCCGGCGATGGTGTCACCCTCGACGATGCCGGCGTCCCAGCGCACGCCCGGTCCTTGGGGGATAACCATCGTGGTGACCGTCCCCGGAGCCGGCAGGAAGCCGCGGCCGGCATCCTCGCCGTTGATCCGGAACTCGATGGAGTGGGCGTGCGGCTCGGGGTCGGTGAAGCTGAGGGCCTCGCCGTTCGCGATGCGAAACTGCTCGCGGACCAAGTCGATCCCGGTGACTTCCTCGGTCACCGGGTGTTCGACCTGGAGACGGGTGTTGACCTCGAGGAAGGAGATATCGCCCTGCGGCCCGATGAGGAACTCGCAGGTGCCGGCGCCGACATACCCGGCGCCCTTGAGGATGGCCTTGGACGCGCGCAGCAACTCGGCGTGCTGCTCGTCGGTGATGAAGGGGGCCGGGGCTTCCTCGACGAGCTTCTGGTTGCGACGCTGCAGCGAGCAGTCGCGCGTCGAGACGACGACGACATTGCCGTGCATGTCGGCCAGGCACTGGGTCTCGACGTGCCGCGGGTGGTCGAGGAAGCGTTCGACAAAACACTCGCCGCGGCCGAAGGCGGTGACCGCCTCCCGGACGGCGCTGTCATACAGCTCGGGGATCTCCTCGATCGTGCGTGCGACCTTCAGGCCACGGCCGCCGCCGCCGTATGCCGCCTTGATCGCGACGGGGAGTCCGTGCTCGGTCGCGAAGGCGACCACCTCGTCAGGGCCGCTGACCGGGTTCTTCGTGCCCGGCACGAGCGGCGCGTCGGCGGCCAGCGCGATGTGCCGGGCCTTGACCTTGTCACCGAGGGAGTCGATGGCCTCGGGTCCCGGGCCGATCCAGATCAGGCCGGCGTCGATGACCTTCTGGGCGAAGGGGCCGTTCTCGGCGAGGAAGCCGTAGCCGGGGTGGATGGCGTCGGCCCCGGACTGGCGCGCGATGTCGATGAGCTTGTCCTGCAGCAGATACGAGTCCGCGGGCGTCGAACCGCCGAGGGCGTAGGCCTCGTCGGCGACCTTGACATGCAGCGCGTCTCGGTCCGGCTCGGCATAGACGGCCACGGATCCGATGCCCGCATCCCGGCACGCCCGCGCGACACGGACGGCGATTTCACCGCGGTTGGCAATGAGGACTTTGGTGATCGTCGGCATGTTCGGGAGCCTAGCGGGCGGCCCGTCGCCGACGCGTCGATCCGCGGGTTAGGTGCGTCATAGGTGCCTACAGTGGGCCTATGACGCAACCGCACAAGGACCTGCGCGCCGGCTCGACCACGGTCGCCATCCCGCAACTCGGCTTCGGTGTCTGGCAGGTGCCTGACGACGAGGCGTTCATCGCCGTCGTCGAGGCGCTGGGTGTCGGCTACCGGCACATCGACACCGCGAAGCTCTATCACAACGAGACCGGCGTGGGCCGGGCGCTCGTCCAGTCCGGGCTACCGCGCGAGGAGGTCTTCGTGACCTCGAAGCTGTGGCCGACCGACTTCCCCGACGCCCGCTCCTCCTTCAACGCCAGCACCGAGCGGCTGGGACTCGATGTGCTCGACCTCTTCTTGCTGCATTGGCCCTTCCCGGAGCAGGGCCGCTATGTCGAGGCGTGGGAGATCCTGGTCGCGCTGCGCGGCGAGGGGCGCGTGCGCGCAGTCGGGGTGTCGAACTTCGAGCCGGCGCATCTCGAGGCCGCAAAGGCGGCAACGGGGGAGTATCCGGCGATCAACCAGATCGAGTTGCACCCCTACCTGCAGCAGCGCGAGTTGCGGGCCTTCCACGCCGAGCACGGGATCGTCACCGAGGCGTGGAGCCCGCTCGCGTCCGGCAAGCAGGTGCTCGACGACCCGGTCATCGGCGCGATCGCCGCCAAGCATGGGGTCTCGCCGGCGCAGGCGATCCTCAGCTGGCAGCTGGCACTCGGCAATGTGGTGATCCCGAAGTCGGTGACCCCGAGCCGGATCGCGGAGAATTTCGACGTCTTCGGGATCTCCTTGGACGCCGAGGATATGGAGGCGATCGAAGGCCTGGACCGCGGGATGCGCACCGGCCCGAACCCGCTCGAGTTCAACGGCTGACGGCCCGTATGCCTGCGTCCACCCCGCCGCCCCCGCCGCGTCGCGCGGGCCGCGCCCGCCCGCGCTATGTCGACGCCGCGATCGCGGCCTCCAGCCTGGTCGCCCTGGTCGTGGTGATCTGGCTGATCTATCTCGCGCTGACCTGAGCCGCCTCCCGCGTATGCGCGCACCCGGGCGGTGAGCCGCCGATTGCGCCGTCGGGTGATGCGCGGGCCGGTGGGGGCGTGGCGCCCACGCCGGGACATTGTCCGGTGTGTTGCCTCGAGCGCGGTGTCATGGTCGTCCAAGGGCCGGGCCAACGGGGCCTGGCGGGTCCACGGGGAGACGAGCCATGAGGATGCGCAGATTCAGCACCACAGCACTCGCCGCGGGAGCGGCCATCCTGGCCGGGGCGACCAGCGCCCGGCCGGGGCCGCATCGGCCGGCGCAACGGCGCAGCGAGCCCTCGGGGCGGCGACGACCCGGTCGGCTGGTCCGGTCGTCGTGGCCGACGGCCTGAACAATCCGCGTCAGTTGAGCTTCGCGCCGAATGGCGATCTCTACATCGCCGAGGCTGGCACCGGTGGCGTCGGCCCGTGCCTCGACGGTGACGAGGGCGAAGTGTGCTACGGGCGCACGGGCTCGGTCACCCGGATCCGGGGTGGCGTCGCGACTCGGGTCCTTACGCGCTTGCCCTCGCTCGCGGGTGCGGGTGGCTTCGGTGCGAGCGGCCCGTCGGATATCGCCGTGCGACGCAATGGCACCTATCTGCTGACCCTGGGCCTCGGTTCCGACCCGGCCACGCGCGCGACCTTGCCCGGCCCGGCGCGGCAGCTCGGCACGGTCCTCGTCGGGACCCTGCCGGCGGCCGGCGGTGTGGGCGGCGACCTTGCTGCCCATGAAGCGGCCGACGACCCGGACGGGCAGGGCATCGATTCCAACCCGACGTCCGTCGAGATCGTCGGCGGCAAGAACTATGTCATCGACGCCGGCGCGAATGCCCTTCTGCGCCAGTCGGGAAGCGCGATCAGCACCGTCTCGGTGTTCGAGAACCGCATGGTGCCCAAGCCGCCCTTCCTGCCGCCGCCCGGCCTGATGCCGATGCAGTCGGTGCCGACCACCGTCGTCGGCGGCCCCGACGGCGCGCTCTATGTCAGCGAACTGACCGGGTTCCCCTTCCCCGCCGGCGAGGCGCGCATCTGGCGCGTGGTGCCGGGCTCGGCCCCGACCGTGTATGCCAGCGGCCTGACCAATGTCACCGGCCTTGCCTTCGCCGGACGCACCCTGTATGCCGTGGAGTTCAGTTCCGCCGGCTTGCTCACCGTGCCCGAAGGCGAGGTGCCCACGGGCTCGCTGCTGAGGATCACGCCCGGGGCGTCGCGGCATACGGTCATCGCCGGGGGGCTCACCGCGCCCTATGGCGTGGCGATCCGCGGCGGATCCGCCTATGTCACGACATGCGGGCTGTGCGCCGGGATCGGGGGCGTGGTCAAGATCGGTCGGTGATCCCACCAGGTCCCGCGCCATCGACAGCCAATCGGCTGGGGCCAATACGCCGACTATTCGGGCGAATGTCCGGTGTGTTGGCCCCGCTGAAGTGCCGATCTGACAGTCGGATGGCATGCCCCGATGCGGGCGTCAGATGGGCAGCAGGCGGGTGACAAAATGGCGCAGCTGCGCCAGGTTGCGGCACTCGTGCATATCGACGACCTCGGCATAGAGGTGGGCTACCGAATCGCCGGAATCCCATTGCCGGGCCGGCTCGGGGTTGAGCCAGATGACCGATTTCGCGCGCTCCTGGATCGCGTGGAGGGCGGGCAAGCCCGGGTCGGTGTTGTTGGTGCGGGCATCGCCCAGCACGAGGACGACGCTGCGGTGGCCGACGGCGTCCAGGCAATGCTCGGTGAAGTCGGAAAGCGCCGTTCCGTAGTCGGAGTTGTTGTGCCACTTGGTCATTCGGCGAGTGTCCGACAAGGCCGTCGTCAGATCCGAGCCCGGAGGCGCGACGGCGATTATCTCGGTCAGCTCCTCGACCACGTTCACAAAACCGAAGACGCGCACCCGTCGGAATTGCGCCGCCAGGGCCTGCATCAGCAGGATCGTGAATCGCGAGAAGCCGGCAACCGAGCTGGACATATCGCAGAGCAGCACCAGATCGACCCGGGACGTCGAGCGTCGCTGGAAGGCCGGACGCATCGGCACCCCGCCGGATCCCATCGCCCGCCGCAGGGTTCGGCGCATGTCGATCGGGGCGCCGCGACCCGAGCGGCGCCGGGCGGCCAGGCGGGTGGCCAGCTTGCGCGTCAACGGGCCGATGGCGCGGCGCAGTTCAGCGAGTTCGTCCGGCCCGGCGAGCACGAAGCTGCTCTGTTCGACGGGGGAGCGCACGGCATACCGAGCGATGCGTTCGGCCCCACGGATCTCGGCATTGCGCCGCCGGGTCTCGGTCTCGACACGGCGACGAAAGGCAGCCACCTCGGCCCGGAGTTCGTCGCGGGAGAAGCCGGCCGTCAGGCCGGTGCCGGCGCCCGCGGCGCCCGCGCCGCGGGCGCCGGCACCGGCCTGACGGGCCAGCGCCTCCGCGACGGCGATGGCCAGCTGGGGCGCCAGGGCATCGAGGGCCTGGGCCGCCGAGTAGCCGCCGAGGGTCGAGTCGTTCGCGAGCCGGCCGAGCTCGGCGACGACCTGGGCCGCAATTCGATCCAGCGCAGCGCGGTCGCCCGCGGCCAGGGCAGCTGCCAGGAGCTGGCGCAATTCCTCTGCGCGGGAACGGATCTCGCTCACCTCGGAGAGCGTGCGCGGGCTATCGTTCACGCCCGATCGAGCACCCACAGCTGCGGGGAAATAGACATCGAAGAGCTCGTCGAAAAGACGTCGTTCGCCGCTGCGGCGCAACAGGGCGCACGCGAAGGCGGCTCGAAGGCGCTCTCGATCCTCTAGGCCGAGAGCGACGGCAGCAGTGCCAGCATCGATGATGTCTGACGTCCCGGCCGAGATCCCGTGATCGCGCAAAGCCGCGCCGAAGGTGGCCAGTCGCTCATGGAGTGGGTGCGGCGGATCACCAGGCAAACTCCCGGCGACCCCGCCCGACGGGGCGCGGCCACCGCCGACGGTTCGGGGTCGGCCGGGGGGAGGGGCTGGCATCCGGCCCTCAGAGCTCCAATGCGTGGCGGGCACGCACGAGATCGTCCTGGTGCTTCAGCAGCACGCCCAGATTGTCGGCGACCACGTCGGGCGTCATCTCACGCGCGCCGAGAGCGACCAGAGTCCGGCCCCAGTCGACGCTCTCCGCGACCGACGGCGACTTGCGCAGCTTGAGTAGGCGTAGTCGATTGACAAGTCGCACAACGGATTCCGCGAGCGAGGCGCCCAGTTCGGGCACCTGGATCTGGACGATGCGCTGCTCGAGCTCGGGCTCGGGATAGTCGATGTGCAGAAAGAGGCAGCGTCGGCGCAGCGCCTCTGACAACTCGCGCGTCGCATTGGAGGTCAACACGACTAGTGGCCGCCGCTCGGCTCGGATCGTCCCGAGCTCGGGAACGGTGATCTGGAAGTCGCCGAGGATTTCCAGAAGCAGTCCCTCGATCTCCTGGTCGGCCTTGTCGAGTTCGTCGATGAGCAGCACCGTCTCGCCGGTTGCCCGGATCGCCTTCAGCAGTGGCCGCGGCAGAAGGAACTCCTCGGTAAAGATGTCGCCGCGTAGCTCGTCCCAGGAGTCGCCCTGCCCGGCGGTGATCCGGAGCAGCTGTTTGGCGTGATTCCACTCGTAGAGCGCTCGCGCCTCGTCCACGCCCTCATAGCACTGCAGGCGCACCAGGTCGCCGTCGATCGCGCTCGCAAGCGCCTTGGCGAGTTCGGTCTTCCCGACGCCCGCGGGCCCCTCGACGAGCAGCGGCTTGCCGAGGCGGTCGGCGAGGAAGGCCGTGGTGGCGATGGCGTCGGAGGCCAGGTAGCCGGCCGCCGCGAGGCGCGCCGCGACGTCGTCGACATGGGCGAATCGCGGTGGGGGAGTGTCGATCACCCCGTCAGCCTGCCATGCGTGCGCCCGGTTGTCGGTGCATTCCGGCCGTGCCCTGCACCACGCTCACGCCGAGCTTCTGCCGTACCAGTTGCGGCAACAGATGGCGGCGGTGGGCGGCGTGCGCTCGCGCTAGCCCTATGTTCTTGACGTATGTCGCCCAGCTCGCCGCCGCCTCCCGTCACCGCCCCCTACGACGTGCTCGTGATTGGGGCCGGATCGGGGCGGATGGTGCTCAACGAGGCGATGGTGAGCGGACGGCATACGGCCATCGTCGATAGCGGGCCGTATGGCGGCACCTGCCTCAACCGAGGCTGCATCCCCAGCAAGATGTTCGTGCACGCGGCCGACGTCGCGGCGACCATCCGAGACGCGGCGCGCTTCGGCATCGACGCACACATCGACGGTGTGCGCTGGCCGGACATTCGCGACCGCGTCTTCGGGCGCATCGATTCGTATGCCGCCTCCGGCCCGGGCGGTGCCCGCGACGCCGGCATCGCTGCGTATGAGTGTCGGGCCGAGTTCGTCGGTGAGCGGCGGGTGCGTCTGCACCTGCCCACCGGAGGGATCGAGGTCAGCGCAGATCACATCGTTATCGCCGCCGGTGCGCACCCGGTGATCCCGGATGTGGTGCGGCAGAGCGGAGTTCGGGTAGACACGTCCGACACGATCATGCGCATCGAGGAGTTGCCGAAGCGCTTGCTCGTCCTCGGCGGCGGGGTCATCGGGATCGAGATGGCGAGCATCTTCGGGGCGCTCGGGTGCGCGATCACCCTTGTGACGCAAGGGCCGGTCCTCGCCCGGCGAGCGGGCGAGGACGTCGCGCGACGCTTCACCGCGATTGCGCGTGAGCGCTGGGATGTGCACACCGGCGCCTCGGTGACGACTGTCGAGCAGCGTTCGGACGGGATCCATCTGCGCCTGAGCGACGGGACGCCCCTGGTCGGCGACCGGCTGCTCGTCGCCGCCGGGCGCCGCCCGAACACGGCCGGTCTCGGGCTCGAGAGTGCCGGTGTCGCGGTGGACGCCGAGTCGGGGCGGGTGCTCGTGGACGACTACGGCCGGACCAGCGCCGAGAGGGTGTGGGCCCTCGGCGACATCTCCAGCGAGATCGAGCTCAAGCATCTCGCCAACTCTCAGGCGCGCACGATCCGTCACAACATCCTGCACCCCGACGCCCTGGAACCCTTGCGCACCAAGGCAATTCCCGCGGCGATCTTCAGCGACCCACAGATCGCGCTCGTCGGCCTGACGCCGGAAGCTGCGCGGGCGGAGGGACGCGACGCAGTGGCGGCCACGCGGCCGCTGTCGGACACGGCATACGGCTGGGCGCTGGAGGACACGACCTCGGTGTGCACGGTCGTCGCCGAGCGGGGGAGCGGCGTCGTGTTGGGGGCGCAGATCATGGCGCCCTTCGCGTCGTCCCTGATTCAGCCGCTCGTGGATGCGGTCACGCGAGGGCTGACGGCGATGGACGCCGCCGCCACGCCGCTGTGGATCCACCCCGCCGCGATGGAGTTGGTCGAGAACGCCCTGCTCGACGCCGCCCGCCTCGCCCGCCGGCCTACCGTGCGGTAAGTGGGGTGATCACCCCACTTACCGCACGGTAGGGCGCACCCTTATGCCTGTTTGCTGCGCCAGCACAGGTCGAGCAGGTCCTCCAGTTGCTCGACGCTGATCCGGTCCAGATGGGCGAGCACACCCGAGTGCCCGGCGAAGTGGGGGATGGTGAAGACCACGTCCGGTGGGAACATCGCCAGCGCTTCGTCGTGCGCCGCCGCAGTGCCCAGCGCGACGACGATCAGATCGGCATACGGCTCGTCGGTCGCCGGGTCGACGGTGCCCTCCTGGCGGCGCGGGCTGCGCTTCATCACGAAGCCTGTGCCCCCTCGACCGGGCAGGAGAAAAGCGTGGGGATCGGCCCAGTACGTCCCGACGCTCACCCCATCGAACGACCGCGCGATCCGGTCCAGGTCCTCCGTCGTCGCCATTGCCTCAGTATGCCGCGTGCCCACGGCCTCTCGACGGGGCTGAACCGGCCTCTCGACGGGGGTGGCCCGCCGTGCTGCGGCCCAGCGGGGTCAGCGCGTCAGTATGCCGTTCGCGTCCCGTCAGCGCCCCGCGCCGACCGCGCCCCGTCAGCGCCCCGCGCCGACCGCGCCCCGCGCCGACCGCGCCCCGTCAGCGCCCCGCGCCGACGGCGTCCAGATCGGCCCGGCAGCGCGCTTCGAAGGTGTCCAACTCGGCAAGCGCGTCATCAATGTCGCGGCGCCGCTGCTCCAGGTCGGCGCGGCGGTCGTCGATCTGGCCGAGCACATACTCCAACTGGCTGCGCTTCCCGCGCGGCGCGTCATAGAGGTCGATGATCGTACGGATCTCTTCCAGCGGGAAGCCGAGGCGCTTGCCGCGCAGGATCAGGTTGAGGCGGGTGCGATCGCGCCGGTGATAGATCCGTGCCGTGCCGCGGCGCTCGGGCGTGATCAGGCCGAGATCCTCGTAGTGCCGCACCGCGCGATGGGTGATGCCGAACTCGTCCGCGACCTGGGCGATCGTCCACGAGTCCTCTCTCCGGCCCGCCGTGACGTCGCTGCGCCGAAGCCTGGGCGTGCGGGAGGTCTCGTTGCGCGGCCGTTGCGTCGGGCTTGCCATGTGCGCCAGTATTGCTTTACGTTGACGTAAACGTCAATCATCGAAGAGGGCGAGACCGGTGTTCGAACTGACCAAGGAGCACGAGGACTTCCGCGCGGTGGTGCGCGATTTCGCGGAGCGCGAGATCGCTCCCAACGTCGCCCAATGGGATCGCGACGCCTACTTCCCCGTCGATTTGGTGCCCACGATGGGCGATCTCGGGCTCTTCGGGCTGGTCGTGCCCGAGGAGTTCGGCGGACACCGCGACGACGACGCCGGCCCCTTCACTGCCCTCTGCGTCGCCATCGAGGAGCTCGGCCGGGTCGATCAGTCGATCGGCATCACCCTCTCGGCCGGCGTGGGGCTGGGCATCAACCCGATCCTGACCTATGGCAGCGCCGAGCAGAAGGAGCGCTGGCTGCCCGATCTGGTCGCCGGGCGGGCGCTCGCCGGCTTCGGCCTGACCGAGCCCGAGGCGGGCTCCGACGCCGGCGCCACGCGCACCCGCGCCACGCGCGAGGGCGAGGAGTGGGTGATCAACGGTGCCAAAGCCTTCATCACCAACAGCGGAACCGCGATCACGACCGTCAACACGGTCACCGCGCGCACCGGCACCAACCCCGATGGGTCTGCGCAGATCAGCGCCATCATGGTGCCCAATGGCACGCCGGGATTCACGGTCGAGCCGGCCTACCACAAGCTCGGCTGGCACATCTCCGACACCCACGGCCTGACCTTCGCGGACTGCCGCGTCCCCGCCGGCAACCTGCTCGGCGAAGAGGGCAGGGGCTTCAAGCAGTTCCTCAAGACCCTCGACGATGGCCGGATCGCGATCTCGGCGCTCGCGCTGGGGCTCTCGCGGGCCTGCCTGGAGCAAGCCACGGCATACGCCAAGACGCGCACGGCCTTCGGCCGGCCCATCGGTGTCAACCAGGGCGTCTCCTTCCAACTCGCCGACCTCGCAACGATGGTCGAGGCCTCGCGCGTGCTGGTCTATAAGGCGGCCTGGCTCAAGGATGAGCACGACCTCGGCCGGCGTCGCGTCACGGAGGTCAAGCAGGCGGCGGCGATCGGCAAGCTCTACGCGACGGAGGCCGCCGTCACCGCGACCCGCATCGCCACGCAGATCTTCGGCGGCAACGGCTTCATGGAGGAGTTCCCGGTCGCCCGCTTCTACCGCGACGCCAAGATCCTCGAGATCGGCGAGGGCACCTCCGAGGTGCAGAAGATGGTCATCGCGCGTCACCTCGGCCTGCCGCAAGGATGAGCGGTATGCCGCACCCTGACACCCCTTTCGCCACCGGCCCCGACGCCGGCAGTGACCCCAAGGTCACCGACGTCCGCGAACGCCTCGCCGGCGCGTATGCCGCGTCGCACCGCCCGCCGGACGGCGCCGCAGCGAAACTCGCCACGCAGCACAAGCTGTATGTCCGTGACCGGATCGCGCTGCTGCTCGACGGCAGTTTCGTCGAGGACGGCCGCTTCGCGAATGCGCTCGCGCCCGGGCTGCCTGCCGATGGGGTCGTGACCGGCCGGGGCCTGGTCGACGGCCGTCCGGTGATCGTCATCGCCAACGACCCGACCGTCAAGGCCGGGTCCTGGGGTGCACGCACCGTCGAGAAGATCGTCCGGGCCACCGAGATGGCCTTGCGTGAAGAACTCCCGGTCTTCTGGTTGGTGGACAGCGCGGGCGCGCGCATCACCGACCAGGTCGAGATGTTCCCGGGCCGGCGCGGGGCTGGGCGGATCTTCCACAATCAGGTGGCGCTCTCTGGCAAGGTCCCGCAGATCTGCTGCCTGTTCGGGCCGAGCGCCGCGGGAGGCGCCTACATCCCGAGCTTCTGCGACCTGATCATCATGGTCGACGGCAACGCGTCGATGTATCTCGGCAGCCCACGCATGGCGGAAATGGTTGTCGGAGAAAAGGTTTCACTGGAGGACATGGGCGGTGCACGCATGCACTGCACGGTCTCTGGCGTCGGCGATCTGCTCGCCGCCGATGACACCGAGGCCATCGAGCTCGCCCGCCTCTACTTCTCTTATCTCCCGCAGAACTGGCGGTCGCCGGCGCCGGCCTACCACCCGGAGCCGCCCACGCAGCCGTTGACACGGCATACGATCCCGGAACGCGAGAGCGTGCCTTTCGATGTGCACGAGGTCATCGACGGGCTCGTCGACGCCGACAGCTTCTTCGAAATCAAACCGCTCTTCGCGGCCGAGCTCGTCGTCGGCTTTGGCCGCCTCAATGGCGAGAGCGTCGGCATTCTCGCCAACAACTCCGCAGTCAAGGGCGGTGTGCTTTTCACCGATTCAGCAGACAAGGCGGCCCGCTTCATCTGGCTCTGCGATGCCTACTCGATCCCGCTGATCTATCTCGCCGATGTGCCGGGCTTCATGATCGGCTCGGAGGTCGAGCGGGGCGGCATCATCCGGCACGGCGCCAAGATGGTCTCTGCGGTCGCGTCGGCGACCGTGCCGCAGTTCTGCGTCGTGATCCGCAAGGCCTATGGCGCCGGCCTGTATGCCATGGGCGGGCCGGGTTTCGGTCCCGACGCGACGATCGCCTTGCCGACGGCGCGGATTGCCGTCATGGGACCGGAGGCGGCCGTGAATGCGGTCTACGCCAACAAGATCGCCGAGATCGCCGACGCCGACGAGCGCGCCGCATATGTCGCGCAGAAGCGCCGGGAGTACGAAGAGGATGTCGACATCCAGCGGCTAGCGGCCGATCTGGTCATCGACCAGATCATCGAGGCCGATGCCCTGCGCGACGAGCTGACCGCCCGTCTGGCGTATGCCGTGCATCGCGATCGCCACTTCGCTGCCAAGCGCCGCGACGTGCCACCGGTTTAAACCCTTGCGCCGCGCTTGAGCCCAATGCCGCCGAGGTCTGGTGTTCGGACCCACGGCCGGCGCCGGCGAACGCCAGGTGCTCACGGCCTTCGGAGCGAGCGTGATGAGGGGAGCGGGACAACGGCCTGGCCCTTGTGTCCGCGCTGGGCACCGGACGCCAGCGCTCCGGCGTGGTGCGTGTGATCGCCGTCGGCCGCGCTGCGTTCCGACGGGACGTCCTTCTACCCGCCGGTAACGTCGGCGTATCGCGGAGAGTGAACCTGTTATCACCGTCCCGGTTCCCGGGTCAGCAATGCCGCGCCTGACGCCGAGCACCACTCGTTCCTCCCCCCCGGGGCCACCTCGTCCGATCCGCTCTTTCCCAGGAGTTCCCACTGTCGTCCCCCCAACCCTCTCGTCGGTCTGTCACCAGGGGCGCGGCGTGGGTCCGTGCCGGTAGTGGCGGTCGGCATCGCCGCTCCCGCGCTGGCGGCTTCGACGCCGCAACAGTGTGTCACCGTGGACACCGCCGGCTGTTGGTCGTGTGACTTCGACAACTACAACCTGTTGGTCGGCGACTACGACTCGACCCACGTCCAGGCGCAGACCTCACTGATGATTTCCATCCCGGCCAACACCACCGTGCCCGCCGGCACCGCCTTCACCTTCACCTACGACGTCTATCGTCCGACTGGGGCCACCGTGAACGGATTCGGCCTCAATGGCAAGTTCGGTGGGACGAACTGGGGCAGCTGGAGTACCAGCCAGGGGACCTGGACGCCCACGACGTACCAAGGCCAGGCTTCCGAGGTGCGCACCACGACCGTCAAGGTCACGCTGACGGGCGGGATCACTGGCCCGAGCAGTCTGTGTGGCGGCGTGTCCTTCACCATGGCGCTCAACCCCAACACCAAGATCGGCGGCTACGCGCTGACCTGCGTGACCTCCTCGCTGGCGACAGTTCCGGTGTGCTCCGCAACGACCACCCACGCCTCACCGGCGGCGCCCGCACGAGCGACGTCATCACCAACAACCAGGCCTCGCCCTACAACGCCGACCAGTCCTGCCAGAGCGGGGCGGTCTGGACCGCCTGACACGCAGAGCGTCGATGCAGGCCTGCTCAGCGCCCGTCCGTCACCACACGAGCCCGACCGATCCGGTCGGGCTCTTCTGGTGAATCGGCCGACTGAGCCTGCGGAGTGAGGCAGGCCAAAGATGCCCCGTCTGAGCCTGGGGACTAGGGTCGGATCGACGGGCCGGCGCGGGCGAACGCCCCGGGGCGACGGGTCCAGGAGGCGGCGATGAGCGAGCGGGACCACGATCTGACCCCCCTGTCCGCCTTGGGGAGCGGACGCCAACGCTCTGGACCGGTCCGCCACCAGCGCCCGGTCTATGTCGACCTATTGCCGCCTTGCAATGCCGGGTGCCCTGCGGGCGAGAACATCCAGTCCTGGCTGGCGCTGGCCAAGCGAGGCGACATCCGCGGCGCGTGGGACCGGTTGACCCAGGACAACCCCTTCCCGGCCATCCACGGCCGGGTGTGCTACCACCCGTGCGAGACGGCCTGCAACCGCGCCCTGATGGACGCAGCGGTCTCCATCCACGCGGTCGAGCGTCACCTCGGCGACAGCGCGATCGCCGCCGGATGGACGTATGCCGCACCCGCAGCTCCCAGCGGAAAGCACGTGCTCGTCGTGGGCTCCGGCCCGAGCGGCCTGTCGGCCGCCTACCACCTGACGCGATTGGGTCACCGGGTCACCGTCCGCGACAACAGCGACCAGCCGGGCGGGATGATGCGCTACGGCATACCGGCCTACCGTCTGCCCCGCGATGTCATCGACGCCGAGATCGCCCGGGTGGCGGCCTATGGGGTCACCTTCGAACAGAACCACACGGTCACCGACCTTCAAGCCGAACTGGCCGAGGGCTTCGACGCGGCCTTCGTGGCCGTCGGCGCGCACCTATCCAAGCGCGTCGACATCCCCAATGGTGACGCCGCTCGCGTCCTGGACGCTGTGAGCTTCCTGCGTGGCGTGGAGGAGGGGGAGCGCAGCGCGTTGTCCGGTCGGGTCGCGGTCTACGGCGGGGGGAACACGGCCATGGACGCGGCTCGGGTGGCCCGCCGCCTAGGCGCCGACGACACGATCATCGTCTACCGGCGCACGCGTGAGCAGATGCCCGCCCACGCGGAGGAAGCTGCCGACGCCGAGCGCGAGGGGATACGGATCAACTGGTTGCGAACCATCTCCTCGATGGGCGCGGACGACGTGACGGTGGAGATCCAGGAGCTCGACGAGTTCGGAAAGCCACGGGGGACAGGGCGATTCGAGCAACTCGAGGCCGACACGGTGATCCTCGCGCTGGGACAGGAGTCCGACACTGGCTTCCTCAGGGCCTTGCCCGGGATCGCCTTCGACGGCGATGTCGTCCAGGTCGACCCGGTGACGCTGATGACCGGAGCGCCCGGGGTCTTCGCCGGCGGCGATGCGGTCCCGAGCGAGCGAACGGTGACGATCGGCGTCGGCCACGGCAAGAAGGCGGCGCAGGCGATCGACGCCTATCTGGCGGGGGCGGCCTATGCGCCGGGAGCCAAGCATCCCGTCGCCGATCTCGAGAAGCTGAATCTGTGGTACTTCGGTGATCACCGGCAGCGCCAGCAGGCGGCGCTCGACCCGCAGGCCCGTTCGCACGTCTTCACGGAGGTCGTCGCCGGGCTGTCCGAGGAGGAAGCCGCCTTCGAGGCGGCCCGCTGCCTCTCATGCGGGAATTGCTTCGAATGCGACGGTTGCCTCGGGTCGTGTCCCGACGATGCGGTCGTCAAACTCGGTGTGGGACATCGGTATCGCTTCGATTATGACAAGTGCACAGGGTGCGGCACCTGCGCTCGACAGTGCCCAGTGCACGCCATCGACATGATCGGTGAGCACGAACCCCTGCCGGCAAACGTCTTTGTCGCTCCGGTCACCGGCCTGGCCCGCGAAGGGGGAGCGCAGCGATGACCCGCACGACGATCGACGGCAACGAGGCAACGGTCCACGTCGCCCACCGCCTCAGTGAACTGTGCGCGATCTATCCCATCACGCCGTCCTCGACGATGGCCGAGCTCGCCGACGACTGGTCTGCCAAGGGCCGCACGAACATCTGGGGGACCGTCCCAACGGTCATCGAGATGCAGAGCGAGGGTGGAGCCGCCGGCGCCCTCCATGGGGCGCTCCAGGGCGGTGCTCTCAGCACGACCTTCACCGCCTCGCAGGGCCTGCTGCTGATGATCCCCAATATGTACAAGATCGCCGGCGAACTCACCTCGGCGGTGCTTCACGTTGCCGCTCGATCGCTTGCGGCACAAGGACTCTCGATCTTCGGCGACCATCAGGACGTCATGGCCGTGCGGCAGACCGGGTTCGCGCTGCTCTCCTCCGGCTCGGTCCAGGAGGCGCACGACCTCGCCCTCGTCGCGCACGCGGCGACCCTGCGCAGCCGGATCCCGTTCGTCCACTTCTTCGACGGCTTCCGGACCTCGCACGAACTCAACACGATCGAGCTGCTCGACGACGCGGTGCTGCACGCGCTCGTCCCCGAGAGCCTGGTTCACGAGCACCGGATGCGGGGGCTCTCGCCCGAGCGCCCCTTCGTGCGCGGCACCGCGCAGAACCCCGACGTCTATTTCCAGGCCCGCGAGACGGTCAACCCGTTCTATGCCGCGACGCCCGGCATCGTCCAGGGCGTCATGGACGAGTTCGCCGCTCAGACCGGGCGGGCCTACCACCTTCTCGAGTATGCCGGGCACGCCGAGGCCGAGCGGGTCATCGTCATCATGGGCTCCGGCGGCGAGACCGTCGAGGAGACCGTCAACCACCTTCTCGCCCAGGGCGAGAAGGTCGGCGTCGTCCGGATCCGGCTCTACCGTCCCTTCCCGGCCGCCGAGCTCGTCGCCGCTCTCCCGGCGACGGCCCGAGTCGTCGGGGTGCTCGACCGCACCAAGGAGCCCGGCAGCGGCGGCGAGCCGCTCTATCTCGACGTCGTCGCCGCCCTCTCCGGCGCGTATGCCGAGGGCCACCTCGCGTCGATGCCGCGCGTCGTCGGTGGTCGGTATGGCCTCTCCAGCAAGGAGTTCACGCCGGCGATGGTCGCGGGCGTGTATGCCGCCCTGGCCGCCGACCGACCCCCCACCGGGTTCACGGTCGGCATCACGGACGACGTCTCGGGGACCTCGATCGACTATGACCGCGGTCTGCACATCGAGGACGAGAAGACCCTGAGGGCGGTCTTCTTCGGCCTCGGCTCCGACGGCACCGTCGGCGCCAACAAGAACACCATCAAGATCCTCGGCGAGGACCCGAATCGCTACGCCCAGGCCTACTTCGTCTATGACTCGAAGAAGTCCGGCGGGTCGACGATCTCGCACCTGCGCTTCGGCCCGCACCCGATCAAGGCGCCCTATCTCGTCGGCAGCGCCGGCTTCGTCGGGTGCCACCACTTCGGCCTGCTCGACAAGCTCGACGTGCTCGGCCTGACCCGCCCCGGCGGGGTGATCCTGCTCAACGCGTCCATGCCGAAAGACGAGGTGTGGCAGTCACTTTCGCGCCCCGTGCAGGAGGAGATCATCGCCAAGGGGCTGCAGCTCTATGCCATCGACGCCGACAGCGTCGCGCGCGGCGCGGGGCTGCCCGGGAGGACCAACACGATCCTCCAGACCTGCTTCTTCGCCATCTCCGGCGTCATGCCGCGCGAGGAGGCGATCGAGGCGATCAAGAAGTCGATCCGCAAGACCTATGGCCGGCGCGGCCCCGAGGTCGTGCGCCGCAACGAGGCCGCGGTCGATGCCACCCTCGCCCAGTTGCACCGGATCGACGTCCCCGAGGCGGCCACGTCCAAGCGTGCCCCGCGCGCGATCGTCAGCGCGGACGCGCCGGAGTTCGTCCGGACCGTGACCGCGGCGATGATGGCCGGCCGCGGCGACGACCTCCCGGTGAGTGCGATGCCGGTCGACGGGACCTTCCCGAGTGGCACCACGGCATACGAGAAGCGGCGGATCAGCGACCTTGTCGCGCAATGGGATCCGAGTGGGTGCATCCAATGCGGCAACTGTGCATTCGTCTGCCCGCACGCCGTGCTGCGCTCGAAGTTCTATGACCGCGCGGCGCTCGATGGTGCTCCGGACGGCTTCGAGTCGGCGCCCCTGAACGCCGCCGGGCTGCCGCAGAGCGGCTACACGCTGCAGGTCTACACAGAGGACTGCACCGGCTGCGGACTGTGTGTCGAAGCCTGTCCGGTCACCCCCGTCGTCGGGTCGGGCCGCAAGGCCATCAACCTGACCGCCGATGAGGGGGTGATGGAGCGTGGCGTGACCAATGTCGGCTTCTTCGAGTCGATCCCGCAGAACGAGCGTGCCCGGGTGGACTTCGGCACGGTGCGCGGTGCCCAATTCCTGCAGCCGCTCTTCGAGTTCTCCGGGGCGTGCTCCGGCTGTGGTGAGACCCCCTACCTGAAGTTGCTCAGCCAACTCTTCGGGGACCGCCTCACCGTCGCGAACGCGACCGGCTGCTCCTCCATCTACGGCGGCAACCTGCCGACGACCCCCTGGACGCGCAATGCGCAAGGCCGCGGCCCGGCCTGGTCCAACAGCCTCTTCGAGGACAACGCGGAGTTCGGGCTCGGCCTACAGATGGCGGCCGACCTGCACAACCGGCTGGCTCGGGAGCGACTGTCGATGCTGCGCGATCGCGTCGGCGCCGAGTTGGTCGACGACATCCTGAGCGCACCGCAGATCCGCGAGTCCGAGTTGGCCGCGCAGCGTGTCCGGGTCGAGGAGTTGATGCGGCGGCTTGACGGGATGGAAGGGCCGGTCGCCGAGGATCTGCGCAGCGTTGCCGACCACTTGGTTCGGCGCAGCGTGTGGATCGTCGGCGGTGACGGCTGGGCCTACGACATCGGATCCGGCGGGCTCGACCATGTGCTCGCGAGCGGGCGCAATGTCAACATCCTGGTGATGGACACCGAGGTCTACTCGAACACCGGCGGGCAGTCATCGAAGGCGACTCCCATTGCGGCAGTAGCGAAATTCGCCGCTGCGGGCAAGGCGGTCGCCAAGAAGGACCTCGCGCTGCAGGCCACGGCATACGGCTCGGTGTATGTCGCCCGCGTCGCCCTCGGCGCGGACCCGCAGCAGACGTTGCGTGCCTTCCGCGAGGCGGAGGCCTATGACGGCACCTCGCTGATCATCGCCTACAGCCACTGCATCGCCCACGGCATCGAGATGAGCAAAGGCCTCGAGCAGCAGAAGCGCGCGGTGAACTCGGGACACTGGCCGCTGATGCGCTACGACCCGACGATTCGCGACCGAGGAGACAATCCCTTCTTCCTCGACTCGCCGCGGCCGACGATCCCGCTGTCGGACTACATCTACAAGGAGTTGCGCTACCGCATGCTCCGTCAGACCGCGCCCGAGGAGGCCGAGCGGCTCTTGGGTCTCGCCCAGCACGCCGTGGACCAGCGCTGGGCGGTCTATGAGGAGATGGCCACGCGCAGCGCCGGCCAGTTCATGCCCGACGCGACGAAGAGGAACTGATGGACCTGGCCACGACCTATCTTGGTCTCCCGCTGCGCAATCCGTTGGTCGCGTCGGCGTCGCCGCTCTCGCAGACCGTCGCCGGCGTCCGGGCCCTGGCCGATGCCGGCGTCGGAGCGGTCGTCCTCTATTCGCTCTTCGAGGAGCAGATCCGTCGCCAGGAGATCGCCGACTTCGAGATCGTCGCGATGCACGAGGACTCGTTCGGTGAAGCAACGAGCTACTTCCCCGATGTGGACATCGCCGCGGGCGGCGCCACGCCCTACTTGCGGCATCTGGAGAAATCCGTTGCGGCCGTGGACATTCCGGTGATTGCAAGTCTCAATGGGGTCAATCTCGAGGGGTGGGCGCAGTGTGCCCGCCAACTTCAGGACTCCGGCGCGGCGGCGCTGGAGGTCAACCCGTATGCCGTTCCCGGCGACACCCGCGTCGCGGGCGCGGTGATCGAGGAGCGGCACGTGGAGATCGTGCATACGGTCAAGGACGCGGTCTCGATCCCGGTGGCGGTGAAGCTCAGTCCGTTCTTCAGCGCGACCGGGACCATGTGCCGCGACCTCGACGCCGCCGGTGCCGACGGGCTGGTGCTCTTCAACCGCTTCCTGCAGCCGGACATCGACATCGAGGCGCTGGCCGTCGGTCCGGCTGTGACCCTGTCCTCGCCCGTGGAGTCCGGCATCGCGCGGACCTGGATCGCCATCTTGCGCGGCCGGGTCGCGGCCTCACTGGCGGCGACGACGGGTGTCGAGTCCGGTGCCGATGTCGTGAAATATCTCCTGGCCGGGGCCGACGTCGTGATGACCGCCTCGTCACTGATGCGTCACGGACCGGCTTATGCCGCAACGCTGTTGACCGAGCTGACGGCGTGGATGGAGCGCAAGGGCTTCGCCTCGGTGGCTGATGTGCGCGGGCTGCTGGCGCTCGGTGACGAGGTGGATGCGGCGGCCTATGAGCGGGCCGGCTATGTCGCCGCCTTGACCCACGCCAAGGACATGTACGGCGACTTCCTCGTGCGTAACTAGGGACACGCCGCGTGGCCCTGCGGACCCGCGTGCACCCGCTTGGTCAGGTCGGCCCAGCGCAGCCCGAGGTCGTGCAGCAGCCCGCGCAGCACGGGCAGGGAGAGCCCGATGACATTGCTGTGGTCGCCCTCGATGCCGTCGATGAAGGGTCCTCCGAGGCCGTCGATGGTGAAAGCGCCCGCGACCCGCAGCGGCTCACCGGTCGCGACATAGGCGGCGATCTCGTCCTCAGCCAATGTGCCGAAGCGGACCACCGTCGACGCCGTCGCCCCCAGCAGTCCGCCGCTGCCGGCGGCCCGCGCATCGATCAACCAGTGGCCGGTATGCAGCGTGCCCACCCGCCCGCTCATCTTCCGCCAGCGGGCTATCGCCTCCTGCTCGGTGGCCGGCTTGCCCAGCACCTCCCCGGCGAACTCCAGCATCGAGTCGCAGCCGATGATCAGGGCGTCCTCGACGTCCGCGGCGACATCCTCGGCCTTGGCCCGCGCCAGCGCGAGCACCTCGTCGACCGGCTCCAGATCGGGGATGACCGCTTTGATCCGCGCGAGGACCGCCGTCTCGTCGACATCGCTGACCCGCACATCGGCGGCAACGCCCGCGCGGCGTAGGAGCTCGCGGCGGGCAGGGGAGGCGGAGGCGAGAACGACGCGGACCATGGTGGGCACCATACGTGCTGGGGAAGGCGGTGCCCGGCCGCCGGAAGCGTCGACGGCGGTAAAACCGGCTGGGGTAGGGTGACCGGCATGACGAGGTCGCTGCTCCTTAGCCGGCCGCGCTGACGAACCGCACGGACGTCATCGCGGCTCGGCCCTTCTGCCCTGAAGGGGCCTTCTTTCTCCCCGAGCAGTGAGCACACCCCAAGGACGACGATGAGCGACACCCCCGCCTTCCGCTATACCGCTGCGCTGGCCGACACGTTCGAGCGCGCCTGGCAGGACCGCTGGGAGGAGGACGGGACCTTCCACGCGCCGAATCCCACGGGCAATCTCGGCGATCCCGAGGCGATCCGTGACTTCGACGGCCACCTGCTGGTGCTCGACATGTTCCCGTATCCCAGCGGTGCCGGCCTGCACATCGGCCACCCGCTGGGCTATATCGCCACCGACGTGTTCGCCCGCTACAACCGGATGCTGGGCAAGAACGTTCTGCACTGCCTGGGCTATGACGCCTTCGGCCTGCCGGCCGAGCAGTATGCCGTGACCACCGGTCAGCATCCGCGCAAGACGACCGAGGACAACATCGTCATCATGCAGCGGCAGCTGCGGCGGCTGGGTCTTGGGCACGATGACCGGCGCGCGATCCAGACGATCGATCCGGGCTACTACAAGTGGACCCAGTGGATCTTCCTGCAGATCTTCAACTCCTGGTACGACGTCGACGCAGTGCGCGAGGACGGTGGCCGGGGCCGGGCGCGCCCCATCGCCGACCTGATCGCCGCTTTCGCCGCGGGCGATCGGGCCACGCCCGACGGGCGCCCATGGGCCGACCTGAGCCCGGCGGAGCAGGCCGCGATCATCGACGGCTACCGGCTGGCCTACACCCACGAGGCGCCGGTCAACTGGGCCCCCGGGCTGGGCACGGTGCTGTCCAATGAAGAGGTCACCAACGACGGGCGATCCGAGCGCGGGAATTTCCCGGTCTATCGGAAGAATCTGCGTCAGTGGATGATGCGCATCACCGCGTATGCCGATCGCCTGGCCGACGACCTCGACCGCGTGGACTGGCCGGAGAAGGTCCGGATCATGCAGCGCAACTGGATCGGGCGCAGCCACGGGGCGCGGGTGACCTTCCCCTTCGACGGCGCGGACGTGGCGAGCGGTGGTGGGATCGAGGTCTTCACGACCCGTCCGGACACGCTCTTCGGCGCGACCTTCATGGTCTTGGCGCCCGAGCACCCGCTGGTCGAGTCGCTGACCCCGGCAGCCTGGCCGGCGGGCACGGACCCGCGCTGGACGGGCGGTGCGGCGACCCCGGGGGAGGCGATCGCGGCCTACCGCCTCTCCACCTCGCGCAAGTCCGAGGTCGACCGGCAGCTGGAGACGCGCGAAAAGACGGGCGTCTTCACCGGCTCGTATGCCGTGAATCCCACGTCGGGAGAACGCATTCCGGTCTTCGTCGCCGACTATGTGCTGATGGGTTACGGGACCGGGGCGATCATGGCCGTCCCGGGAGGTGACCAGCGCGACTTCGACTTCGCGACGGCATACGGGCTCCCGGTGGTCTATACCGTGCAGCCACCCGCGGATCACGACGGGTCGTCGGCGTATGCCGGCGAAGGAGCCACGATCAACTCGGCCAATGACGAAATCTCGTTGAACGGCAAGGGAATTGCCGAGGCGAAGACGGCGATAACGCAGTGGCTGGCCGACAAGGGGCTGGGCGAGGCGACGATCAACTACAAGCTGCGCGACTGGCTCTTCAGCCGCCAGCGCTACTGGGGTGAGCCCTTCCCGATCGTCTTCGACGAGGCCGGCGTCGCGCACGCCGTTCCCGAGTCGATGCTGCCGATCGAGCTACCCGATGTGCCCGACTACTCGCCGAAGACCTTCGACCCGGAGGACAACTCCAGCGAGCCCGAGCCGCCGCTCTCGCGGGTCGGGGAGTGGGTCGAGGTGGACCTCGACCTCGAGGACGGGCGCGGGTTGCAGCGCTACCGCCGCGAGACCAACACCATGCCCAACTGGGCCGGATCCTGTTGGTACTACTTGCGTTATCTCGACCCCGACAATGCCGAGCAGTTCGTCGACCCGGTCAACGAGGCCTACTGGATGGGGCCGCGCGACGAGGCGGTCATGCCCGGCACGCGGGACCCGGGTGGCGTCGACCTCTATGTCGGTGGCGTCGAGCACGCGGTGCTGCACCTGCTCTATGCGCGCTTCTGGCACAAGGTCCTGCACGACCTGGGGCATCTGGCCTCGGACGAGCCCTTCCGGACGTACTTCTCGCAGGGGTATATCCAGGCGGCGGCGTACAAGGATGCCCGCGGGCAGTATGTCGAGGCCAAGGACGTCGTCGAGGACTTCGCGGCCGACGGGTCGGTGAGCTACACCTGGCAGGGCGAGCCGGTCACGCGGGAGTTCGGCAAGATCGGCAAGTCGCTGAAGAATATGGTCAGCCCCGACGAGATGTACGCCGCGTATGGCGCCGACACCCTGCGCCTGTACGAGATGGGGTTGGGGCCGCTGGAGCAGTCGAAGCCCTGGGACACCCGGGCGGTCGTGGGGAGCCAGCGCTTCCTGCAGCGCTTGTGGCGCAATGTGATCGACGAAGAGACCGGAGCTGCCACGGTCGCTGACGTGGCGCCGGACGAGGCGACCTTGCGGGTGCTGCACCGCACGATCGACGCGGTGCGTGCGGACTACGCCGGTCTCGGTTTCAACACGGCGATCGCGCGACTGACCGAGTTGAACAATGCCGTGACAAAGCTCGACGCGGTACCGCGCGCCGTTGCCGAAGCGCTGGTGCTGATGGTGGCGCCCTTGGCGCCGCACATCGCCGAGGAATTGTGGTCGCGTCTGGGCCACCCCGCGACCTTGACGTATGAGCGGTTCCCCGTCGCCGACCCGGCCTACCTGGTCGAGGAGAACGTCACCTGCGTGGTGCAGATCCGCGGCAAGGTGCGTGACCGCGTGGAGGTGCCCGCCGATATCGGCGAGGACGACTTGCGCGGCCTCGTCATGGCGCTGCCGAAGGTGATAGACGCGACTGCCGGTGGCGTGCGCACCGTCATCGTGCGCCCCCCCAAACTGGTCAACGTCGTTCCCCTCGCCTGACGTCGATAGGACAATCTGTCCCCGTCGAGTGTGCCCACAGGCCCGGTCGAAAGGAGCATTCGACCGCGCCTGGCTGTGTGTCTTTCCACAGGGCCGTCAGCCAAATCGGCTGATCCACAGGCTTTTTCGAGGCCCTGGCACCGAAGCTGCTCGGCCTCCTACCGTCGGGAGGCATGAGCACGCGACGTCCTGACCCTGCCGACCGGCTCCGTGCCGCGCTCGCCATCCGGGCGGTGACGGAGGAAGCCGAGACGGATGCCTGGCCGGGAGCGGACCTCGAGGACGACGCCAGGGAAGTGGTCCGTCGCGACGAAGCGTCCAGCCCTGGCCGGCATGCGGCGAGCGACCCTCCGCGCTCGCGCCGGCTCGATCGAACCGACCCACCCCCGGTGGTGAGTTGGCCAGTTGGGCTCCGTGACCGCTTCGCGGCGGTGCCTCATCCCGTCGTCCTGACCTTCCTTGCGCTGGCGGTGATCGCCGGCGGAGTCTTCGGAGCGCGCGTCGTGAGCGCGAGAGCCGAGGCGACGCCGGTGCCCGTGGCGTCGGTTGCCGTCGAGACTCCAGCTTCCTCTGGAGCAACTCCTTCGTCCGGCAGCGGCCCGGCATCGAGTGCCGGTGAACCGACAGTGACCGGCACGGCGTCGTCGACCGGGCCGCCCGTGATCGTGCATGTCGTCGGCCAAGTGGCTCGTCCCGGAGTGGTGTCACTCCCCGCCGGTTCGCGCGTGGAGGATGCCGTCGAGAAGGCCGGGGGAGCGACCGGCAAGGCCGATCTTGGTGCGGTCAATCTCGCACGCCTCTGCGTCGACGGTGAGCAGATCCGCATCCCCAAACCCGGCGAGGTCATCACCGCGCCGGGTGGATCCAGCCCCGGCGGCAGCCCCTCCGGACCAAGCGGATCGAGCGGCCAAGCAAACGGCAAGGTCAGCCTCAACACCGCCGATGCCACCGCCCTGGACACACTGCCCGGCGTGGGACCCGTTCTCGCGCAACGGATCCTGGACTGGCGCGCCGAGCACGGGCGGTTCTCCAGCATCGACGAACTCGGAGAGGTCTCCGGCATCGGAGAGAAGTTGCTGGCCCAACTGAGTCCATTGGTCACCCTGTGACCAATCGTTCCGGTCCGGCCGCACGTCCCGCGAACACGTCGGATGCGCACGCAGAGTCGGAGCGAGCCGACCCGGCCAGGACACGGAACGGTCTGGTCGAGATCGATCCACGCGGCGCAGCTCGGATGGTTCGCGCTCTGCACCGACCCCCGACGGCGTCGCCGCGCCTGGACATTCGACTGCTGGTCCCCGCGCTCGCCGCGTGGGCGATGGTCGCTGCCACCCTTGCCCTGTCCTGGCAAATCCGGTTGTGCTTGGCAGGCGGTGGGGTGCTTATCGCCGCGTTCCTCGCTTGGCGGGGTCGCCCCCGGCACCGACGTTGGCACGCCCGGCTGATGCTGGCCGCCCTAAGCGCGGCCGTGGTGGGGCTTACTGTCGGGGCAGCGGCCGCGGCGGATGCCCGGCGGCGCTCCGGTCCGCTCCCGGAATGGATCTCCGAGCGCGCCGTCGTTCGCGTCACGGCAATCGTCGCGGGGGAGCCGATCGACGTCGGTCACGGTCGCATCCTGGTTCGCGTCCGGGCGAGTCGAGTGGTAGCCCGTGGCCTGTCGAGCGCGGTGTCCGCGCGGTTGCTCGTCGTCGGGGACGTTCGCTGGTCGGCAGTGCGCTGGAGGCAAGAGGTTGCGCTCGTCGGGCGACTCGGCCCCGGCGACGACGGATCGGCCGAACTCGCCGTGGTGCGGGCTCTCGGCCCGCCAATCGCCGGACCTGACCGCTCCGCGACCGGCTGGACCGCCTCCGTCAGGGAGGCCCTGCGGGGAGCGGTTGCCGCCCTCCCGCCGGATGGACAGGGTCTCGTCCCCGCGATGGTGGTCGGGGACACCTCGCGCTCACCCCCGGACCTGATCGCGGACATGCGCACCACCGGTCTGACGCACCTGAGCGCCGTCTCCGGCGCCAACATCTCCATTCTGCTGGCAGCCATCGCTCCGCTGATCCGCTGGGCCCGAATCCCACGTCGCGCGCGACCCATCGCGTTCGTTGTCGTTGTCGCGGCCTTCGTGGCTGTCGCAAGGCCCGAGCCCAGCGTGCTCCGGGCTGCGGTGATGGGGACCATCGGCTTGCTCGCGGTCTATCGCGCGACGCGGGCGAGCGGCATACCGGCCCTGGCTGCGGCGGTCGTCGCCATGCTGGTCGTCGATCCGTGGCTCGCGCGCAGCCCAGGCTTCGCCCTGTCGGTGCTCGCGACCCTGGGGCTGCTGCTCTTCGTTCGCCCGTGGGCCGAGTCGCTCGAACCGCACGTTCTGCCGCGTCTGCGCCCGGCGCTGCCCGCCTTGCTCGTCCCGTTGGCCGCTCAGGTGACCTGTGCGCCGATCATCGTGCTCCTGCAGGGCAGCGTGAGCGTGGTCGGCATCCCGGCCAACCTGCTGGCGGCCATCTTTGTCGCACCGGTCACCATCGCCGGAGCGGGGCTGGCATTGGCCGGCATGACCGGCCTTGCCCCGGCGGCCGCCGCGTGGCTCCCCGGCCTGCCCGCGCTGGCGATTGCGCAGATCGCGCACCGCGGCGCGCGGGTGAGTTGGGCGAGTGCGCCGTGGCCGGAGGGTCCCCGTGGGGCGTGGCTGATGACCGCGTTGGTCGCGCTGGCGTTGGTGTGCGGCCCCCGATTGACGTATGCCGTTCGCCACCACCCGGTGCCGTGGCTGGGGTGCGGGCTGCTCACCGGCGCCCTCCTCGCGCCGGTGGGGTCTCTTGCCTGGCCGCCGCCCTGGCAATTCGTCGCGTGTGATGTGGGCCAAGGCGATGCCCTCGTGCTGCGCACCGGGGAGCAGAGCGCCATCCTGGTCGACGCCGGACCCGAGCCGTCCGCGGTGGATCGCTGCCTTCGCCAGCTCAACGTGCGGCGTCTCGACGCCATCGTCCTGACCCACTTCCACGCGGATCACATCGCTGGCCTGTCCGGCGCGTTGGCCGGCCGCCAGGTCGGCACGATCCTGGTCTCACCGGTGGCAGACCCCACTCAAGGGGCGAATGAGGTTGCTGCCCAAGCGCATTCGCGATCCATTCCCGTTCGGTCGGTGCGCGTGGGTGAAGTCATCACCGCCGGCTCCGTCACCGCGACCGTCTGGTGGCCAGGGCGGCGCATCCTCGACGGCTCGGTCCCCAACAATGCGAGCATCGTGCTCGATGCCCACGTCGCTGGCCTCGACCTCTTCCTCTCCGGCGACATCGAGCGCGAGGCCGGTCACGCGCTCTGGCGCGCCGTCTCGGGTGACCCTGCCCTGCGATCGCGGCTCTCGGCATACGACGTGGTGAAGCTGCCCCATCACGGGTCGTCCAATCTCGATCCGTCTCTGATGGGCCTGCTGCGTGCCCCCTTGATGGTGGTCAGCGTGGGCGCCGACAACGACTACGGCCATCCCTCACCCGGTGCGTTGGCGTGGGTGCAGTCGACGGGAGCCCGGCTGCTGCGCACCGATGAGGACGGCGACATCGCGGTGTGGCTCGACCATGGCCGGCTCACCACCCGGACCCACCACTGAGCGCGGCGACTAACCCGTGCGGCGACCCCCCCAACACACGGGATCCCGCCGCCCGAGAGCAACTTGGGCGCCGACCTCAGAGGTAGTAGTCCAACTCCGGTCCGGTCGATGCTCCCGCAGGCTCAGGCGCCAGTGTCGGCAACAGATCGGGCGACGCAGCCACCTCGACCAGTGCGTCCAAGGCGGCGGCCACAGACGGCACGCGCAACAGATCGGGTGTGGTCACGGCCACGATCTCCCGCCGGGAGGCGGGCGCGATCCGCCGCGCCACCACGCCTGGGTGATGAGTGGTGCGCAGGATCAGGTCGGGAATGAGGGCCACGCCCAGACCGCAGGCGACCATGCCCTGCACCGCAACGTAGTCCTCGGTCTCGAAGCTGACATCCGGCGTGAACCCGCCCCGCGAGCACATCTCCAACAAGTGCCCGCGACAGCGCGGGCACCCGGCGATCCAGGTGTCGGACTTGAGCTTGGCGATGTCGATCGGTCCGCTACTCGCGGCGAGAGGATGCTCGGGGGGCAGCGCCAGGAGCACCTCGTCATCGAGCAGTCGCCGGGTGACGAAGACGTCGAGGTCTTCTTCGCCCCGGGCGAGGTCGGTCCCCGGATAGGAGAACGCCACCGCGAGATCGCACTCGCCGGCACGCAGGGCCGCCAGCGATTCCGGAGGTTCGGCTTCGGTGAAGGACATCGACACATCCGGATAGCGACTGCGCACCAAGGCCAGCGCCTTGGGCACGAGGGTCGCGGAGGCCGAGGGGAACGCCGCGACACGCACCCGGCCGGCGCGCAGACCCGCGAGGGCGGCCACCTCCTCCTCCGCGGAGTCGAGCGCAGCGAGCACGGTCTTGGCGTGCCGTGCGAGCACCTGACCGGCCTCGGTCAGCCGGACCGTCCGTCCGACCCGGTCGACGATGGCTGTTCCGGTGCGCTGCTCAAGGCGCCGGATCATCTGCGACACCGCGGGCTGTGAATAGCCGAGCATCGTCGCCGCGCCGGTGAAGCTGCCGGCCTCATCAATGGCCCGGACAACTCGAAGGCCGGCAGCGTCGATCATCCCGGCAGTCTATAACAGCATGTTATGAAGTTCGGAATCAGCTGCCGTTTCCATGGTAGTTTCGTCCCGGCGCGGAAACCCCCGGCCCCATCCCGTCGAGAGGCCGGTCCAGCCCCGTCGAGAGGCCGGTCCAGCCCCGTCGAGAGGCCGGTTCGGCATGTGATGGGATGAAACCCACGAACATGCCCCGCCCGAGGAGCACCCCATGGCAGGCCGGCTTTGACCGACTCGACCTCCGCCACCGCACATACCGACACCGCGAATCGCGCTGTTGACGCGCTCGCCGGCCTCGTCGCACGCGGTGGGGTGCTTGCCCTGACCGGGGCCGGGATCAGCACGGACTCCGGCATTCCCGACTACCGCGGCCCCGACGGCCAGCGGCGCGTCACCCCGATGCAGCACGGCGAGTTCGTCACCTCCAGCTCCAGCCGCCAGCGCTACTGGGCCCGCTCGTATGCCGGCTGGTCCCGCTTCACCGCCGCCGAACCCAACGCGGGCCACCAGGCCCTCGCCGCCCTCGAAAGGCACGGCCTGGTCACCGACATCATCACCCAGAATGTCGACGGACTCCATCAACGGGCGGGCAGCAGTCGGGTCGTGGAGTTGCACGGCAGCCTCGCCGAGGTCGTCTGCCTCGATTGCGGCCAGCGCTATCCGCGCGAGCAGATACAGGCGGCCATCCGTCAGGCCAATCCGCACTTTGCCGACGACATCATCGGCTTGGCTCGCGACGGATCCCGGGTCAGCAGCCAGATCCGCCCGGACGGCGATGTGGTGCTCGATGACGCGCTCATCGCGCACTTCGTGACCCCGACCTGCCGCGCCTGCGGCCTGGACCGGCTCAAACCGGATGTCGTCTTCTTCGGTGGCAGCGTGCCGCGCGAGCGGGTTGACCAGTGCTTCCACCTCACCGATGCGGCCCACGCGCTCGTCGTCATCGGCAGCTCGCTACAGGTGATGAGCGGACTTCGCTTCGTGCGGCGCGCGGCGCGTGGCGGCATACCGATCGCTGCGGTGACGCGCGGAACCCTGCGCGATCGGCACCTGATCGACGTGCAGGTGGACGACGGCATCACCGAAACGTTGCGGCTGGTGGCCGACAACGTTGCGGCTGGTGGCCGACCGTCTCGGTGACTGACCGATCACACCCGGCGAAGGACTGCGGTCACCTTGCCGAGAATCGTCGCGTGGTCACCGTCGATGGGGCCGAACGCCGGATTGTGCGGCATCAGCCACACCTTGCCGTCACGGCGCTTGAACGACTTGACCGTGGCCTCGTTATCGAGCAGCGCGGCGACGATGTCGCCATTGTCCGCAGTCGGTTGCTGACGCACCACAACCCAGTCGCCGTCGCAGATCGCGGCGTCGATCATCGAGTCGCCAACCACCCGCAGAAGGAAAAGAGTGCCGTCGCCGACGATCTGGCGCGGCAGAGGAAAGACGTCCTCGACCACTTCGTCGGCCATGATCGGTGAACCCGCGGCGATCCGTCCGATCACCGGCACGTATGACGCTTCCGGCCGCGCGTCGCCGCTGCCCGTCTCGTCCTGGTGACCATCGTCCTCGTGGTCGCCGGGGCGGTAGCCACGCTCACCCGGGGCGTTCGGGGAGACGACTTCGATCGCTCGGGGCCGGTTGGGATCGCGCCGCAGATAGCCCTTGCGCTCAAGGGCGTGGAGTTGGTGGGCAACCGAACTGGGGGAGACCAGTCCGACCGCCTCGCCGATCTCGCGCATGCTCGGGGGATAGCCACGTTGATCGATCGAGGTGCGGATGACATCCAGGACGCGTCGCTGGCGCACGGTCAGACCGTCGCCGTCCTCGCGCTCAGGCATGGGGTGCACCTGGCCGGTCGTGTTGTCGCTGCTCATCTGGGCCTCCATTGCCCTCGCGTGGCCTGCTCGACGGTGGCATTTCCGCAGCTGGGGCCGGTTGTCGGTGGTCGCTGACATGCTCGTCCCAGTACGGAAGAGCCTATGCCGATCAGGTCACGATCTCAAACATCTGTTCGATCGTTTCTTGCATCAGTCGCAGATTCCGTGCTACATATCGTACAACCGTTCTATCGAACATTTCTTCGATGGACACGCCGAAGGAGGAGATCAACATGGCCGCAACGCTCACATCCTGGGGGACCGACGGATCGTTGGCCCTGTCCGCTCCGCTGACCCTGCCCGCCCCGTCGACCAGGCCGGGACGTGACCGCCGCCGCGCGCTTGCGCTCGTGCCGCCGGTCGCCCCGGCGCAGCCGTCGTCGCGTCGCCGTGGCATGGCGCCCGCGACCACGCATCCGGTTCGCGAGCTGGCCGTCCGGGGCACGGTTCATGTCACTCGGGCCGGCCGACTGGCGATTTCGCTGCTGGTGTCCACGCTGCTGGGCGGCGGCATCGTGCTGGGGGTCGCCATGGTCAACCGTCCGGGGGCGATCGCGTCGGCCTCGACCGCACCCGCCCTTCCGACTGTCGTCGTGGAGAAGGGGCAGACGCTGTCCGAGATCGCTCGCGACTACCTGCCCGACCAGGCCATTCATCAGGGCGTCGTCGCCCTTCAGCAGGCGAATGGGCTGTCCACGGACCGGATCATGATCGGCCAGCGACTGGTGATTCCGAAGGGCTGAGGCGGGCCGGACGCGTCTTGGGAAGTCTGTGGCGACGCGCCGGGGAAGAGACCTTGCGTTGGGGTCGTTGACGAAGTAGATTCCTACATCTAGTGGTTACACGGTTGTAGTTCGTCAACATGTAGTACACATCGGTGGTGAAGTTACCCACAGATAATCCCCACGTTGTCCGCGCATTTATCCCCAGGTCGTGCTATTGGAGGTTTGCCGTGCACTGTCCGTTCTGCCGGCATACCGACTCGCGCGTCGTGGATTCGCGCACCAGTGACGACGGTGCCCAGATCCGGCGCCGCCGTCAGTGCCCCGATTGCGGGCGGCGCTTCTCGACGATCGAGACGGCCGGTCTGACGGTGCTCAAGCGCTCCGGCGTGAGTGAGCCGTTCAGTCGGAGCAAGGTGCTCGTCGGTGTCCGGAAGGCCTGCCAGGGCCGACCGGTCACCGAGGACGATCTCGCGCTCCTCGCGCAGCGGGTCGAAGAATCCGTTCGGTCGCTCGGCATCGCCGAGGTCGATGCGCACGAGGTGGGCATGGCCATCCTCGGTCCCTTGCGGAACCTCGACGAGGTGGCCTACCTCCGCTTCGCGAGCGTCTACCAGGCCTTCGAGTCCCTCGAGGACTTCGAGGCGGCCATCACCTTGCTACGCGCCGAGCGAGCCACGCTCGATCGCCTGGCCATCGACCATTGACTCCGGTGCCGCAGACCCGCGGCCCGCTTTGCCCAACCCAGCCCCATCGCATGACGCAACAACCCCAGGAGAAGGATTGATGACGGAGACCGCACGCTCGAGTGCCGCCCGTTCCGGCAAGGCCAAGGGCCTGACCATGGAGCGGATCTTCACCACGGCCGGAGTGCACCCCTATGACGAGGTCACGTGGGAGAAGCGGGAGGTCAACCAGACCAACTGGAAGACCGGCGAGGTCATCTTCGAGCAGTCCGGCGTCGAGTTCCCCGACTTCTGGTCGGTCAACGCCAGCACGATCGTCACGACCAAGTACTTCCGCGGGGCCCTGGGCACCGACGCCCGCGAGCGCAGCCTGCGTCAGTTGATCGACCGCGTCGTGCTGACCTATGTCCGCGCGGGCAAGCAGTACGGCTACTTCGCCACTGAGTCCGACGCCGAGGTCTTCGAGCACGAGCTGACCTATGCCCTGCTCCACCAGGTCTTCAGCTTCAACAGCCCCGTCTGGTTCAACGTCGGCACGCCCTCGCCCCAGCAGGTCAGCGCGTGCTTCATCCTCTCCGTCGACGACTCCATGGACAGCATCCTCAACTGGTACAAGGAGGAGGGCTTCATCTTCAAGGGCGGCTCAGGAGCCGGCCTCAACCTCTCCCGCATCCGCTCCAGCAAGGAGTTGCTCTCCTCCGGCGGCACCGCCTCCGGCCCGGTGTCCTTCATGCGCGGGGCGGACGCCTCGGCCGGCACCATCAAATCCGGCGGGGCCACGCGTCGCGCCGCCAAGATGGTCGTCCTGGACGTCGATCACCCCGACATCGTCGAGTTTGTCGAAACCAAGGCCCGCGAGGAGGACAAGATCCGGGCCCTGCGCGACGCGGGCTTCGACATGGACCTCGGTGGCAAGGACATCGTCTCGGTCCAGTACCAGAACGCGAACAACTCGGTGCGCGTCACCGACGAGTTCATGACCGCGGTCGAGAAGGGCGCGTCCTTCGGGCTGACCAGCCGTATGGACGGCTCGATCATCGAAGAGATCGATGCCCGCGACCTGATGCACAAGATTGCGACGGCGGCCTGGGAGTGCGCCGACCCAGGCATCCAGTACGACGACACCATCAACGCCTGGCACACCAACCCCGAGACCGGCCGGATCACCGCGTCCAACCCGTGCAGCGAGTACATGTCGCTCGACAACTCCTCCTGCAACCTCGCCTCCCTCAACCTGCTGAAGTTCCTGCGCGAGGACGAGACCTTCGACGCCGTCACCTTCCAAAAGGTCGTCGAGCTGGTCATCACGGCAATGGACATCTCCATCTGCTTCGCCGACTTCCCGACCGAGCCCATTGGCAAGACCACGGTCGACTACCGCCAGCTCGGCATCGGCTACGCCAACCTCGGCGCGCTGCTGATGGCGACCGGTCACGGCTACGACTCCGACGGGGGTCGGGCGCTGGCGGCCAGCATCACCTCGCTGCTCACCGGTGCCGCCTACAAGCGCTCCGCCGAACTGGCCGGCATCGTCGGCCCGTATGCCGGTTTCGCCCGCAACCAGGATGCGCACAAGCGCATCATGCGCAAGCACCAAGCCGCCAACGACGCCCTGCGCACCGTGCACACGATGGACAAGGACATCCACCGGGTCGCTACCAAGGCGTGGGATGACGTCTTGACGTTGGGGGAGAAGAACGGCTTCCGCAACGCCCAGGCCTCCGTCCTGGCCCCCACCGGGACCATCGGCTTCATGATGGACTGCGACACCACCGGCATCGAGCCGGACTTCTCACTGGTGAAGTTCAAGAAGCTCGTCGGCGGCGGCTCCATGCAGATCGTCAACCTGACCATCCCGCGGGCGCTGCGCAAGCTCGGCTACGCCGAGGAGACCGTCGAGGCGATCGTGGAGTTCATCGCCGACAAGGGCCACGTCATCGACGCCCCGGGGCTGAAGACCGAGCACTACGAGATCTTCGACACCGCCATGGGCGCGCGCGCCATCTCCCCGATGGGCCATGTACGGATGATGGCCGCCGTGCAGCCCTTCCTCTCGGGCGCCATCTCCAAGACCGTCAACCTGCCCGAGACGGCGACCGTCGACGAGATCGAGGACGTCTACGTTCAGGGTTGGAAGATGGGCCTGAAGGCGCTGGCCGTCTACCGCGACAACTGCAAGGTGGGCCAGCCGCTCTCGGACGGCGGGTCGACCGCCAAGGACGCTGCCGCTACCGCGGCTGCTCCGGTCGTGGAGAAGGTCGTCGAATACCGCCCGGTCCGCGAGCGCCTGCCCAAGCGCCGGATGAGCCAGACCACGTCGTTCACCGTCGGCGGCGCCGAGGGCTACCTCACCGCGGGCACGTATGACGATGGCCGCCTCGGTGAGCTCTTCCTCAAGTTCGGCAAGCAGGGCTCAACCCTGGCCGGCGTGATGGACGCCTTCTCGATCGCCATCTCCGTGGCGCTGCAGTACGGCGTTCCGTTGGAGACCTATGTCGAGAAGTTCACCAATATGCGCTTCGAGCCGGCCGGCATGACCGACGACCCCGACGTGCGGATGGCCCAGTCCCTCATGGACTACGTGTTCCGCCGGCTGGCCCTGGACTATATGGACTTCGACACCCGGTCGTTCATGGGCATCCACACGGCGGCCGAGCGGGCGCGTCAGCTCGAAACCGGTTCCTACCAAGCGATTTCGGTCGACACCGAGTCCGAGGACGAGATCGAGGACGAGATCGAGGGCTACGCCCAGGGCGTCGGTGCCTCCTCTAAGCGCTCCGCGCGTCCAGCCCACGAGGGCAAGGATCTCGACGCCGATGCCGTCAAGTCCGGCGCCGGTGCCGCCTCGGCCCGCGAGGTCTCGGACGAGATCCACTCCAGCCAGGACCTCCTGGCTCACTTCCAGGGCAAGACGGCCGACGCCCCGATGTGCCTGACCTGCGGCACCAAGATGCGTCCCGCCGGTTCCTGCTATGTGTGCGAGGGCTGCGGCTCGACCTCCGGCTGCAGCTGAGCCAGCATCCGACGGGCCGGTCGCGAACAGCTAATTTCGCGGCCGGCCCGTCCTCTGTCCGGGCCGTACACTCAGGCCAGGAGGATGATTCATGGACAGCCGCACCGGACGAGGCGTAGTCCTCGCAACCGTGATGGTCCTCGCAGGTTCCGTCCATGCGATCTTTGCGGCGGACCGTCAGGCAGCGCATCCCGAATGGTCGGCACCGCCCTCCGCTGCCGCCCTATGGACTCTCCTCGCGTACGTTCTGGTGGCAACCGCCGTCCTCGTCGGCGCTCGGATTACGGCCGCGCGTCGCCGACGCTGAACGAGGGCTGCATCCCCGGACACTCGCCCGGTCACGAATGCCGCACGGAACACATCCTCGTGATCTGGGAGGGGTCCGGGTCTGACGGGCCGAGGCTTGTCGGCCACGAGGCAATCGCCGCAAGAATGAAACATGGTGGGGCCGAACGGGCATGAACCGGTTGTGACCCAACACCACCCACGAGATCGACCCGCCACGGCGATCGAGGAGGCGGCGTACGCCGACCTCACCGACGCCGATCTCATCGCTCGCGCCCGCACCGACCCGCACGCCTTTCGCGCGCTCCACGACCGGTATGCCGAGCCCACCCACCGCTTCGCTGCTCGCCGCTGCGGCGACCACGAAACAGCACTGGACGTCACGGCCGAGACCTTCTGCCGGGCCTGGCGTTCACGGCATACGTTCGCCGACCGGCGGGCGGGGAGCGCGGCTCCATGGCTGTTCGGCATTGCCCGGCACGTCTTCACCTGAGCCGCGCGGGAGCGGCGGCTGCAGCTCGACGCCATGGCTGCCCTTGGGGTGGACCGCCGGTCCGCGACGCCCGCTCAGAGCCCGGAAGCGCGGTTCACGGAGTCCGGTCCCGACGCCGACCTTGCCGAAGCGTTCGAATCGCTCCCACCAGGCCAACGTCGAGCCGTCGAACTGCGCGTCATTCACGACGCGTCCTAGGCCGACCTCGCCCGCACCCTCGACACCTCCGAGACCGCCGCCCGCATCCGCGTTCACCGGCCTTGCCACCCTTCGATCCGCCCTCACCGAAACCCAGGAGACGCCATGACTGAATACTCGCCCTCTGTCACCCTTCCGGCCGACCTCTCGGCTCTCGGGGATGGTCTCGAGCAGGCTTTCACCCGCGACCTGGCGCCGGCGAACCCACGGCAGACTTGGCGACGCAAGGTCCTCGTCATCCCCGCCGCGCTGGCGCTGAGCACCATCGGCGTGGGTGTCGCCGCTGGGGCCGGCCTGTTCACCGGCGATCAGGTCGCGGCGGGCATGACCCGCAATCTGCTCTTCGGCGATGTGACGGCGACGTGCACGACGACCGACAGGGTCAGCTTCGATTGCCGCACGACGACCCAACCACCGGGCGAACCGGCCCCGGCTCCCGTTTCGGGGAAGGAGCCCGCCACTACTCAGAACGATTTCACGGGATCGGTCTATCCCTTCGTCGTCGGCGATCACGTGGCCGGCGGGTGCCGCGGCGAGAACAGCGTGGGCACGCACTGGACCTGTTACCCCGGCCAGGCTGCCGTCGATCGGCAGATCATTAGCCCGGACTTCCTCGGCGACTATGTCGCCCCCGGTGTCCGCTCCCGCGGCTGACGAGCAGAGCCCCTAGCCCGTATGCCGTTCGCGCGCCGCGGTGAATGCGCTCACCGCGGCGCGCACATCTTCGGGGCTGTGCGCGGCGGACAGTTGAACCCGGATGCGTGCCGCACCCCTGGGCACCACCGGATAGGAGAAGGCGATGACATAGACCCCGTGGCTGAGCATGTCGTCGGCGATCTCGGCGGCGAGCCTGGCCCCGTCCTCGCCCCGGAACATCACCGGCACGATCGGGTGCTCGCCCGGCAGAAGCTCGAAACCCGCCTCATCCATCAGGGCGCGGAATAAAACAGCATTGTCCTGCAAACGCTTTCGCGCATCAGCGGCCGACGTGGCCAGCCTCAGAGCGGCCACTGAGCCGGCGGCGACCGAGGGAGCAACGGCATTCGAGAAGAGGTAGGGCCGCGAGCGCTGGCGTAGCAGATCGACCACTTCTTGGTGGCTGCTGATGTAACCGCCGGAGGCGCCGCCCAGGGCCTTGCCGAGTGTCCCGCTGAGGATGTCGACCCGATCGCGGACGCCGAACAGCTCCGGCGTCCCGGCGCCGGTCGCTCCGATGAAGCCGACCGCGTGCGAGTCGTCGACCATCACCATCGCGCCGAACTCCTCCGCCAGGTCGCAGATCTCGCCCAGCGGCGCGAAGGATCCATCCATGGAGAAGACGCCATCGGTGACGACGACGATGCGCTCCGCCCCACCATCCCGGGCCGCCACGAGTTGCCCCCGCAGGTCGGACATATCGGCATTGCGGTAGCGATAGCGCGCGGCCTTGCACAGCCGGATGCCATCGATGAGCGAGGCATGGTTCAACTCATCGGAGATGATGGCGTCGCCCTCGCCGAAGAGCACCTCGAAGACGCCGCCGTTGGCGTCGAAGCAGGAGGAGTAGAGGATGGTGTCGTCGGTGCCGAGGAAAGCCGACAGCGCGGCTTCCACGTCCTTGTGCAGGGTCTGGGTGCCGCAGATGAAGCGAACGCTCGCCATCCCGAACCCCCACTCGTCCAAGGCATTTCGCGCCGCAGCGATGATGTCGGGGTGGTCCGCGAGGCCGAGATAGTTGTTGGCGCAGAAGTTCAGCGCATCCCCGGTCGGCGTCGCGATGTGCGCCGACTGGGGTGTGGTCAGCTGGCGCTCGGGTTTGTAGAGCCCGGCCGACCGGATCTGCTGCAATGTCTCGGCCAGTTCCTCGCGGATGGTTCCGTACACCGTCATACCTCCCAGTTCATGACGACCTTGCCGCACTGCCCGGAGCGGGCGATGGCGAAGGCGTCGGCCCAGTCCACCGCGGGGACGCGATGGGTGATCACCGAACGCACTGCCTCGGTGAGCACGGTGGACGTCTGCAACATTGCGCCCATGTGATACCAGGTGTCGAACATCTCGCGCCCGTAGATGCCCTTGATCGTCAGCATGTGCGTGATGACCTTGCCCCAGTCGACCGGATAGGGGCTCTTCGGCAGGCCGAGCATCGCGACTCGTCCACCGTGGTTCATATTGTCGATGAGTTCGGCGACCGCGCTCGGCGCACCGGACATCTCCAGGGCGATGTCGAAGCCCTCGCGCATGCCGAGGTCGTGTTGCGCCTGCCGGATCCGCTGACGACCGGTGTTGACGACCAGGTCGGCACCGGCTTGCGCAGCCAACTCCAGGCGCACATCGGACAGATCCGTCACGACGATATGCCGGGCCGCCGCGTGCCGCGCGATCGCCGTTGCCATCACGCCGATCGGCCCGGCGCCGGTGACGAGCACATCCTCACCGACCATCGGCCACTGCAGGGCCGTATGTGTCGCATTGCCCAACGGGTCGAAGACGGCGCCGAGATCCGGGTCGACCGTGTCCGGCTGCACATAGGCGTTGGTCGCCGGGATGACGACATAGTCGGCGAAGGCTCCGTCCCGGTTGACGCCGATGCCGATCGTGTTGATGCACAAGTGTTTTCGGCCAGCTCGACAGTTCCGGCAGTGCCCGCAGACGATATGGCCCTCGCCGGAGATGCGGTCGCCGACGGCCAGCGTCCCGGCGGGCACGTCCTCGCCGACCTCGACGATCTCGCCGTAGAACTCGTGCCCGATGATCTGCGGGGCGTGCACCGTGGCCGCGGCCCAATCGTCCCAGTCGTGGATATGCAGGTCGGTCCCGCACAGGCCGGCGCGCAAGACCCGGATCTTGACGTCAGCCGGGCCGCACCGCGGCTCCGGGACGTCGATGAGTTCGAGGCCGGGCTGGGCCGCGGTCTTGACCAGCGCGCGCATACCTCCTCCTAGGCCGCCCGCCGGGGACGGCCGGCGGGGATGCGCCGCCGAATGACGGGGCGAGATCAGCGTATGCCGTGGCCCCCTCCCGCGGTCAGGAGCCGGGCGCGGTCAAGCGCTCGCACAACTCCCACAGGTGGCGGGCGACCGCCCGATCGTGCGACGCGCCGCTGGAGCCGACGGGGCGCGGGTGACCGCCCATCTCCCCGATGCCGTCGGGCCCGATATAGCTGCCGCCCGGCAGGTCGGGGACGGTCGCTGCATAGAGGGTGGGCAGGGCGCCCATCGCTGCGGGCTGGGCGACGAAAGGCAGCCGGTTGGCCAGCCCCATCAGGGTGGACTGGAGCGAACCGCCCTTCGACTGCAGATTGGTCGCGGAGTATCCCGGATGCGCCGCCATCGACCGGATGGGGGAGCGGTCGGCCGTGAGACGACGCTGCAACTCATACGCGAGCATCAGGTCGGCAAGCTTGCTCTGGGCGTAGGCGAGCCACGGGTTGTAGCGGCGGTTGGCGAAGTCGGGGTCGCTCACGTCGACCTTGCCGGCGCGATGCACCTGCGAGGACAAGGTGACGACCCGGTCGGTGACCTGGGGCAGCAACAGCGCGGTGAGGAGGAAGTGGCCCAGGACATTCGTGGCGAACTGGAGTTCGTGCCCCTGCGGCGAGAGCGACTTGGGGATTGCCATGATCCCGGCGTTGTTGATCAGGACATCGATCTTCCGGTCACCGAAGTCGGCGGCGAAAGCCCGGACCGAGTCGAGGTCGGACAGATCGAGTTGGCGCGCCTCATGGCTGCCGGCGATGTCCGCTCGGGCAGCGTCCGCCTTCGCCATATTGCGACAGGCGAAGACCACATGAGCGCCAATGGCGCACAAGGATTTTGCCGCCTCCAGTCCGATGCCGGAGTTGGCTCCCGTGATGACGAAGAGACGCCCGGACTGGTCGGGAATGTCACTGGCGGTCCACTTGGCCATGGGTTCGGTGCTCCTCGTGATGGATTGCCCGTGTGCCGTGCCCACCCTATGCCGCCCCGCGGGCGTGCCGTTGTCGGTGGCAAGTGCCAGGATCGGAGCATGATCGATCACTTCGGCATCAACTGTTCCGACTTCGAGGCGAGCACGGCCTTCTATGACGCGGTGCTGGGGGTGCTCGGGCATACGCGGGTGATGGACTTCGGGGTGGCCATCGGCTACGGGTCGGACAGTGACCCGCAGTTCTGGATCAGCCGCTGGCCGGGGGCCGAGCCCAACCGGGAGATGCACGTCGCGTTCGCGGCGCCCGACGAAGGCATGGTTAAGGCGTTCTACGACAAGGCGATCGAGATGGGGGCCGAGAGCCTGCACGCACCGCGCCTGTGGCCGGAATACCACCCGGGCTACTACGGCGCTTTTGTGCGCGACCCTGACGGCAACAACATTGAGGCCGTCTGCCACTCGGCTCCGCCCGCCTGATCCTCGACCGCACGCCCCAGGCATAGGGCGGACTGTGCCGCGGGATCTTGGGTTCCGGGGACGCGGGTCGTGGCGCTCGGGTGCGTCATCCCGGGCGATCCGCAGCGGGCGCGTCAGGCGGACGCTGCGGCCGGAGCGGCCTGGCCCGCCCGGGCGGCATTCGCGGTGATGGCATCGACGATCTCGGGGATCCGGCCGCGCGGCAGGTCGTGCGCCATGTCCGGGAACATCAGCAGGCGCGAGCCCGGCACCGCCTTGGCCGTGGCCATGCCGCCGCTCGGCGTGACGAGGCGGTCGAGGAGGCCGTGGATGACCAGGGTGGGTGCGGTGACCTTGCGCAGCGCCGGGGTTCTGTCGGGGCTGGCGTTGATCGCCAGCAACTGGCGCACCCGGCCGATCGGGTCCGGGTCGCGCTCGACGGCGGCGCGCACGAGGCTGCGGATCTCCTGCTCGTCGAACTGGGGCCCGGAGATCTGCCGCCAGGCCAGCACCCCCATGTCGACGGCCTGGTCGAGGGTCTCCGCTGGCGGCGCCATCATCGAACGCCGCAGCGCAGGCAGGAAGGTCGTCGCCGGCCGTCCCTGGCGCCGGTTGCCGGTGTTGGACATGATCGACGTGAGCGAGCGCACTTTCTCGGGATGCCGGATCGTCAGTTCCTGGGCGATCATCCCGCCCATCGAGACGCCGACGACGTGTGCCGAGTCGATGCCGAGCGCATCCAGCAGGCCGGCCGCGTCGTCCGCCATATCCGAGAGGAGATAGTCAGACTTGGCGAAGCGGGCGCTCGCGGCCGCCGCGAGCACGTCCTTGCGTCGGGGGCGCGGGGCGTCGGTCTTGGTGGACAGGCCGATGTCGCGGTTATCGAAGCGGATCACGCGGAAGCCCTTGGCCTGCAAGGCATCCAGCATGGGCGGCGGCCACGCGATCATCTGGGTGGCGAGCCCCATGATCAGCAGCATCGGCTCACCCGACCCCTGCTCGTCGTAGTGAAGCTGGATCCCGTTGACCTGCACCTCTGGCATGCGGGGTAGTCAATCACCTGCACCTTCAGGGGCGATGCAGGGTCGAGGTGGTGATGCCGGTCACAAGGCCCCGTCCGCCGTGACTTATCCACAGGGGGGCGCTCTCCGGTGGCGAGATCGAACGACATGGCTCAGGGTTGGGAAGAACGGGCCGGGATCCGGCCAGAAGGGGAGGAGATTTCCGTATGCCGCGTGCTCACCGCCCGCGCCGGCTCGCCGTGGCTGCCACGGCCCTCGCCGGGGCCTTGGCCTTCTCCGCCTGTGAGGGCGGCGGCGACATGACGCTCTCGGCGCCCCCGACGTCGCCCACAACCACCGCGCCCCCGAGTCCGACCACAAGCTCGGCCCCCCTGACGACCGTGACATCTTCCTCGCCGGGGTACGTTCCGGTGAAGCCGGCGTATCCGTCTGATGCGAAGGAGCAGACGCGCGCGGGAGCCGAGGCCTTCATCCGGTACTACTTCGCCGCCCTGAATTACTCCTGGATGAAACCAGACGCACTCATCCTGATCGACCTCGGCGACGAAACCTGCAACAGCTGCAAGAGCTTATCTGCAACAGCCCAAGAACTTGTTGCCAAAAATGAAAAATACACTTCCCTGCCGGCCCGCGTGACGGGCATCGAGTACGCCCTTGGGGATGATGTGAACATGCGCTTCGTGGTTGACATTCACCAGTTCAAATCGGAGCGAGTCTCGTCCGCCGGCGACGTCGTTGGGGTAGACCGCGAAAAGACGTTGAAGCGAATAGTCGGTGTTAAGTGGGGGGTGGATCGGTGGCGCATAAATCTCATCGGCGCAGGCTAGTACCTTCGGTACTGTTGGCTTCCTTGCTGGCTTTGTCCGGCTCTGCCTTTGCAGACGTCGATGGTGGCACGGACGAGGATGGAACGTTCCTATTTGCCAAGAACATGTTGGATCTTCCTGCCCACGTGGGCGGCACCTGGGGTGCAGCTTACGAATACGGAATAGCCCCATATTGCGTGGGTGACATTCCCGAAGGCCCCGGCGGTTTCGAGTGCCACGCCATGACCGAAGTGTGCGAAGAGCGGCCCGGGGATGGTCCGGCTACGCACATTTATCGTCGGATACGAGGAAGTGATTTGGCGTGGACTCGGATGGGTTGGACGTGCTATCCAAAGCTCCTTCCTGGGCTTGTCGACTACGCGAAATTGGCGGAAGCTTTTCGCGAGACGCCGTTCGCACTACCAGCGCTCAACATCCAGCCGGAGGGCGACCTCACCCTCGTGCGGCTCCCGACCTATTTCGAGGTCAAGTGGCCCACCAAGGGGTTCGAGCCCAACGAAATCGACACCCTGGATCCCGCCAAGTGGTTCGGAATGCACATTCAGGTCCAGCCAGTTCTGAAGAGCGTCACCTATTCCCTCGGTGACGGCCGCGTCCTCGGGCCGACGGCCAGCCTGGGCGGCCCCTACCCGAGCGGCGACATCGTCGCGGCATACGAGGGTGCCGGAGTCGTCGAGACGCGGGCGGACGTCATCTACAAGGGCTATGTCGCCATTGACGACTCGGAGTGGATCGAGATCCCTGGCGAGGTTGCCCTGTCCGGCACGCCGACCAATCTGACGATCAAAACGGCGACCAACCGCCTGTATCTGAGTTATGGCGGCTGAGATAGCTGCTGTGCGGCGTCCGCCTCCTATGTTTCCCGGTCACGTCAGCGTCTTGAGGCGTGCCGGCTCGCCGCGGGTCATGCGCTCAAGGCATCCAGATCCTTCGTAGCCCCACCTGACTCGTGCCATCGGGTTACGTCTTTGAGGGGGTGTTTCGAGGGCGCGGTGGCCCAGGCCGGCGCAGGCTGTGGACAACTCACCCAACCGCGCGGCTGCCCGGCACCCAGCCGCCTATCCTCGACACATGCCCACGCTCCCCGAACTCCTCCAGGCCGCAGTCGCGGAACTGGGTGGTGTCGAGCGTCCCGGCCAGACCCAGATGGCCCAGGCCGTTCTCGACGCCATCGAGCAGGAGCAGCACCTGCTGGTCCAGGCCGGCACGGGCACCGGCAAGTCCCTCGGCTACCTCGTCCCCGCGATCCTGCACGCCCACGCCACCGGCCGGCCGGCCGTGGTGGCCACCGCGACGCTTGCCCTGCAGGGTCAGATCGTCGACCGCGATCTGCCGCGCCTGGCGAGGGCGCTCGCCCCCATCCTGGGCCGGACGCCGACCTACGGGCTGGTCAAGGGCCGCCGGAACTACGTGTGCCAGCACAAACTTGCCGGCGGCTTCCCCGCCGACGACGAGGGCCTCTTCGATGTCGCCGAAGCCGACGCCAACGCCTCCCGCCTTGGCAAGGAGATCGTCCGCCTGCGCGAATGGGTCGACCAGACCCAGTCCGGCGATCGCGACGAACTCGTCCCGGGAGTCTCCGAGCGCGCCTGGCGTCAGGTCAGCGTCAGTGCGGAGGAATGCCTGGGCTCGCGCTGCCCGATGGTCGCCGAGTGCTTCGTCGAGCGTTCCCGCGAGGCGGCCAAGGACGTCGACGTCATTGTCACCAATCACTCGTTCATGGCGATCGATGCCTTCGAGGGCCGCTTCATGCTCCCGGCGCACGATGTCCTGATCATCGACGAGGGTCACGAGCTCGTCGACCGTGTCACCTCGACCATCACCGACGAGCTGACCCCCGGCAGCGTGCGCTCCGCCGCCCGCCGGGCCCGCTCCGCCGATAGCTCGGACCAACTCGAGGACGCCGCCATCGTGCTCGAACGCGCGCTCGAGACTCAGCCCGACGCCCGGATCGACGCCATCCCCGATGCGCTCGCGATGGCCCTCGCAACGGTCCGCGACGCTGCCCGCGCCGTCCACTCCGAACTCAAGCCCGCTCCTGGAGAAACCCCCGACGGCGCCCGGCAGGTCGCCCTCGCAGCCGTCGAGGAGATCTTCGACAACAGCGCGCGCATGGTCGAAGAACGCGACCTCGACGTCCTCTGGAACCGCATCGACCCGCGCCGTGGCCCGGTCCTCTCGGTCGCCCCGATGAGCGTGGCGATGCTCGTGCGCGAGAAGATCTTCACCGACCGCACCGTCGTCCTGACCTCGGCCACCCTCGAACTCGGTGGCACCTTCGACGCCGTCGCCGGCACCATCGGCCTGCGCGGTGCGGAGGCTCCCGCGTACGTCGGGCTCGATGTCGGCTCGCCCTTCGACTACCGCAGTCAGGCGATCGCGTATGTCGCCGCCCACCTCCCGCCGCCGGGTCGCGGCGGCCTGGGCGACCCCGCCCTGGACGAGATCGAGGCCCTCGTCCGGGCCGCCGGCGGCCGGACCCTTGGGCTCTTCTCCTCTACGCGCGCGGCCCGGGAGGCCGCAGAGGCGATGCGAGATCGGTTGGGGGAGAGCGACATACGTGTTCTGGCGCAGGGTGAGGACCAAGTGCCCACGTTGGTGCGCGAGTTCGCGAAGGACCCGAGGGCTTGCCTCTTCGGCACCATGACGCTCTGGCAAGGCGTCGACGTCCCCGGCTCCAGTTGCCAGCTGGTCATCATCGACCGCATCCCCTTCCCACGCCCCGACGACCCGCTCGCGTCCGCGCGCACCGAAGCCATCAGCAAGATGGGCGGTAACGGATTCATGGCGGTCTCCGCGACCCACGCCGCCCTCCGGCTCGCTCAGGGCGCCGGTCGGCTGATCCGCGCTTCTACCGATCGCGGCGTCGTCGCGTTCCTCGACTCGCGGATGATCAGTGCCCGGTATGCCGGCTTCCTCCAGCGCTCCATCCCGCCCTTCTGGCCGACCACCGACCGGGCGCTCGTGCTTCAAGCCCTCGCGCGACTCGACGAGACGGCGCCCCCGCCACGCCCTGTCGCCGAGCCGGGCCTACGCGGACTCGGCGGCGGCCTCGCCCCCGGGGGCGCTGAGCAGGTCGATGCCCACGGGGCTGCGCACGCCCGGCCGAACGCTCCCGCCGGCCCGCAGGCTCCCGCTCCGCCCCCGCCGGAGAACGCGCGCACGGCGGTCACCCAGGGACACCCGTGGACTGAGCAGGACGACGAGGAGTTGCGCGACGGCGTGGAGATGGGCCTGACGCTGGGGGAACTCGCCGAGTCTCTCGAACTGCCGGAGGAGATCATCGCCGCCCGCCTCGACGGTCTGGGCCTGCAGGCCACCACCGAGCCGCAACTCAGTTTCGATTAGGGCGCGGCCACGCCCGCCGCTCGTCGACGCACCGATCGCCGGCGGTACGTGGCGCGATCACCCCGTTGGCCGCGCCGGTAGCTCGTGAGGCCAGCGTGCCCGGCCCCGTTGTCGGTGCCACATGGCAAGCTCGGACGTATGACCGCGCCCGTCACCGTCCCGAGCCGCGTGCCTCCGCTCGTGCTCATTCACGGGCCCGAGGCGGTGCTCATCGACCGCGCCCTCGCCGAGACCCTTGCCGAGGTCCGCATCGCCCAGCCGGAGGCCGAAGTCATCCGGCTCTCGGCCCAGGGGTATGAGGCGGGCCAACTGACGATGGCGGCCAGCCCCAGCCTGTTCGGCGAGGCCAAGACCGTCGTGGTCGCCGATGCGGACGAGGGCGGCGAGGCATTCCAGAACGACCTGCTCGCTGTCATCCCCGATACCGAGGACGAGTTGCGGATCATCGTCATCCACAAAGGCGGCAACCGCGGCAAGAAGATCGTCGACACGCTCAAGCATCACAAGGCCCGCGTGATCGACGCTCCGGCCATCAAGACCGACCGCGACAAACAGGACTTCACCGTCAACGAGTTCCGGCGCGCCGGGCGGAAGGCGACCCCGGGGGCCGTCCGGGCGCTCATCGAGGCCGTCGGCAACGACATCGCCGAGTTGGCCGCCGCATGCCGGCAGCTGGTCGACGACACGACCGGCACGATCGATGAGCAGGTCGTCCTCACCTATCACGGTGGCAAGGTCGAGGCCACGGGGTTCCGTGTCGCCGACGCGGCCATCGCCGGCGATGCGGGTGAGGCCCTCCGCCTGTTGCGTCACGCTCTCGGCACCGGCCTCGATCCCGTTCCTATCGTCGCCGTCCTCGCCGGCCAGCTGCGCCAACTGGTCCGTGTGGGTTCCGCCGGCTCCGGACGCTCGGGCGACCTGGCGCGGGATCTCGGGATGGCGCCTTGGCAGGTCGATCGCGCGCGCCGTGCCCTCAACGGCTGGGACGGCCCGGCCCTGGGACGCTGCATTCAGGCCGTCGCGGCGGCCGATTTCGAGGTCAAAGGCGGTGGGCGCGACCCGGTGTACGCCGTCGAACGCGCCATCCTGACGATCGCCGGCGAGCGAGCCGGCCGGCGCTGACCCCGGCGGTTTGGGGCCGCCCGCCCGCACTGGTAAATTTGCTCCTTGCGTGCGCGCAAGGTCGTGCGCGCACGAAGCACCACCCAGGCATCCTCACGCAAGGTATCCCCACGCCGGTCCCGAGGAGGCCTGCCGCCCTCAACGGCATACCGACCAACAGAAAGATAGTTCGTGGCAAATATCAAGTCCCAGATCAAGCGGATCAAGACCAACCGCACCCGGACCGAGCGCAACAAGGCGGTCAAGTCCGAGGTGCGCACCTTCGTCCGCAAGTTCCGCGAGGCTGCGGCCTCGGGCGACGTGGAGGCGGCCAAGACCGCTCTCCAGGCCGCGTCGAGGAAGCTCGACAAGGCTGTCGCCAAGGGCGTCATCCACAAGAACCAGGCCGCCAACAAGAAGTCGGCGATGGCCAAGAAGGCCGCTTCCCTCTGAGGCTTGCCCGTCGTTCGGCGAAGGCCACCCACCCCACGGGGTTGGGTGGCCTTGTGCTTTGCCCCCGTCGGCCGACAACGCGCATGTATCACCGCTGACGCCGTCCTGCTCTCTGACTAGAGAGAGACCAACGGGAGGTGCGACATGGCACAACGCGACCTGCTCTGCCCGAGCGCCGCGGCCGAGCCGGGCGTGATCGTCCTGGGCATCCGACGCGCGGATGGGACGATCGGCTATTTGCCCGGACAACTCACCGCGGACGCGGACTTCGTCGCCGCGGTCCGGGACCGCGCGTCAACCGACTTCCGCTTCGCGGCCCCGTGCGCGCGCGGCGGCTGTGGGCACTGGCGCGCTGACCCGCCACCCGACAGCAGCAGTCCGTCTTCCGACCGGTCATCCGCCGGCCCGCCATCGGGGCAGTGTTCACTCATCGGCCGGCTGCGGGACGTGGTCGCTGATCAGTACCAAGCCGATGAACTGCCCCGATGTGCCATCCGCGCGAGCTGCCGCTGGTTCGCCCAGGACGGGCGCGACGCCTGCCGGATCTGCCCGGTGGTCACCAGAGCGTCCGGGGCACCGGCCTCGGCCGACCCATCACAGGAAGGAACACCACGATGAGTGGCAGCAAATTCACGGTCGACCTCGGCGGTCTGCAGTTGACGCCGATCCTCGAAGAACGCCTCGACGCGCAGATCCGCAGCAGCGTGCTCTCGGCGCTCGCCCAGATGGAAGTCCCGGACCTGCACGGCGCCATCGACTTCAAGGAGCTGGACGGCGAGATCCGCGGGATCTACGCGGTGATCAACGAGGGCCTCCTCCAGGACCTCAACAGCCGGGGCTTCGGCCGCTGACTGTCCCCGCGCGTGCTACGGCACGCCGACACCGATCGAGATGGCCAACACGTCGAGGAGTCGCTCGACTTCTTGGCGTGTTGGCCTCGATCGATCCGGGCGCCGGCCCTCTGTCGCGGACGCCCGGTACCGTCCCGACGTATGAATGCTGCCACCGGCCTGAGCGTCCTCTTCTACGGCGGGACGGGAGTGATCAGTTCCGCGTGCGCCCGCGAGGCGGCGCGGGCCGGGTATACGGTCAGCGTCCTCCACCGCGGACAGACGACAAGCCGTGCCTTGCCCGATGGGGTCGAGGTCATGCACGCCGACGTCCGCGACAGCAACTGGGTGGCCCACGCCTTGGGGGGTCGCCGCTTCGACGTCGTCGCCGACTTCCTCGCCTTCCATCCCGACAATGTGCGTCAGAGCCTCGATCAACTCGCCGGTCGCTGCGGGCACTATGTCTTCATCTCGTCGGCGTCGGCCTATCAGACGCCGCCCTCGCGGCTGCCGGTCACCGAGTCCACACCCCTACGCAATCCGTTGTGGGACTACTCCCGCAACAAGATTGCCTGCGAGGACCTGCTCGTTCAGCGCTATCGCGACGACGGACTCCCGATGACGATCGTGCGCCCGTCCCACACGTATGACGCGACCAGCCCGCCGCTCTTCGGCGGCTGGACCGCGGTGGAACGGCTGCTGCGCGGGGCACCAGTCGTCGTTCCCGGCGACGGCACCTCCTTGTGGACCGTGACCCACGCGCGTGATGTCGCGCGCGCCTTCACGACCCTGCTGGGGGAGCCAACGGCATACGGGGAGGCGGTGCACATTACCGCCGACACCGCGCTGACCTGGAACGCGCTCTTCACGACACTCGCTGCGGCCGCCGGTGTGGAGGCGCATCTGGTCCCCGTCGCCTCGGAGGCGATCTGCGAGGGCCGCCCGGAACTGACCGGCAGCCTGCTGGGCGACAAGGCGCAGTCGATGGTCTTCGACAACTCCAAGATCCGGACCTTCGCGGCGGGCTGGCGCGCGGAGACCACCTTTGCTCAAGGAGCGCGAGAGATCATCCGCTGGCATCGCGAGCACGACGTATGCAGTGGGGAGCCCGACCTGGATGCCTACTTCGACGCACTCGTGGCCCGCTGGCGCCCCTGACCGGGCTGTGTCGCCGTCAGCGGCTGGACCCGTGAACACCCGCGAGCGCGGCGACCACCGCCTCGAACGGCTGCTGCCCCAGAACGGAACCCTCGCGCCGGATCGCGGAGGGGTCCACACGCAGGATCCGGTGCACGCCGACCTCGGAGGCGCGCCCGCGTGCGTCCCACGCGCCGGACCCGATATCCACCCAGATCCGCCCCTGCGCGCGCTCATGAGCGGCGTCGCGATCGTGGTCCTTGCTGGTCATCGGCAACGCCAACAGCCACGGGCCATCCCACGCGATCAGCAGCACGGGCCGATCCTTGCCGCGCGCCGGGTCCTCCTGGAAAGGCACCCACGCCCACACCACCTCACCGGGGTCGGGACGGCCATCGGGCTTGGGGGAGTAGGTGATGCGCGGCAGGGGACCGGTGAAGTCGGCCAGCGGGGCATTCCCGCCGGAGGGAGGCGACCCTGCGGGGCCGGCGCCCCCCGACGCCGCCTCCGCGCCCCTCGCCCCAACGCGTGCCGGTCCACCCGCCCGTCGACCCGGTCGCGCGGCGGCTGACTCGCCCGCCCGATGCGTCAGCCGCGCTAACAATCGGTCGACGAGGGATGCCAGTGACCCGCGATCGGCCATTTCAGCCGCCGTTTCCCGGAGGCAGGATGGATGCACGCTCCGGCCCAGGCGGGGCCGAGATCATGCCTTTGGGCGCTCGCGGTCGCCACAGCAGCCGGCCCGGGGCCGACCGATCCCGCAGCGCGTGCGCCCGCCACGCCAGCACCGGGTGCGAGGACATCGCGTTGACGGTCCAGACGAAGAAGCCCTTCTCGCTCTCCGCCCGGTCGGCGATCGCGTTGATGTCCACCGTTTCGTTGAGGTACTTCCCGGCCGCCAGGACCGACATCGCGGGCGCGCTGCCGTGCGCGCAATAGGCATACCCGAAGTTGTCCGCGGTGAACTCCTGGCTGCGCGAGAGCGCCGGGCCGATGATCGGCACGATATTGGCGCCGAAGATCCCCAGCCACCGCCAATAACTGGTATGCCCGGCGGCAATGTGGCCGACTTCGTGGCCGATGATGAAGCGCAGGGCATCGGGATTCTTCAGCCGGCCACCGACCTCGAACAGGTCGCTGTAGATGAAGATGAAGCGGCGGAAGCCGTGGCCCGAGGCCGCCGCATTGATCATGCCATTGCCGAGCACGACATAGGCATCAGGCACCCGCTTCAGGCCGAAGGCGCTGGCGGCGTCCTGCACCATGGCATACGCCTCGGGGTACTGGGTCGGCGTGACCTTGACGCCGTTCAGCCGAAGTTTGGCCATCAGCTGCCCACGCATGAACCACAGCACGAGCGGCGCCAACGCGAACAGCAACACATACGGGTCGGGCGTCTCGCCCCTGCGGAAGGCGCGGATGACCGCGACCAGGCACGAGATCAGGATCACCACGGAGACGAGCACCGCCACGACGAGCGCGAAATTCTCCAACGGGTGGCGCAAGGCCGCTCGGATGGTGCGGCGCCGACCCGCACGCCCGGGATCGTCGGCGACCGGGTCCACGGGCGCGTAGCCGGGCGGCGGGGGCGGGTGGAGCGACATACGCGATCCTTGACTCCTGCGGTGGCGAGGCGGACGGCACGGACGCCATCCCGGTCTCATTGGATCATCCAGCGCCGACAACCGCTGCTGGTCGCGCGTGGGAGACTAGGCAGTCAGTCCCCGCCCGACCACCGAAGGATCACGAGCGCCAGTGTCACCCCGTGCCCGCACAGCGTTGCATCCGCACGCCACGCCGCCGGAGCTGATCCGCAACTTCTGCATCATCGCCCACATCGACCATGGCAAGTCGACCCTGGCCGACCGGATGCTGCAGCTGACCGGCGTCGTCGACGACCGCTCGATGCGCGCGCAGTATCTCGACCGGATGGACATCGAACGCGAGCGCGGCATCACCATCAAAAGCCAGGCCGTGCGCATGCCGTGGGAACTCGACGGCACGACCTATGCGCTCAACATGATCGACACGCCCGGTCACGTCGACTTCACCTACGAGGTCTCGCGCAGCCTCGCCGCCTGCGAGGGCGCCGTGCTTCTCGTCGATGCCGCGCAAGGTATCGAGGCGCAGACTTTGGCCAACCTCTATCTTGCGATGGAGAACGACCTGACGATCATCCCGGTCCTCAACAAGATCGACCTGCCCGCGGCGCAGCCGGAGAAGTATGCCGCGGAGCTCGCCGGCCTGATCGGCGTCGACCCGCAGGACTGCCTCAAAGTCAGTGGCAAGACCGGGGAGGGCGTCGAGGCGCTGCTGGAGCAGATCGTCCGGCAACTCCCGCCACCGGTCGGCGACCCCGACGCCCCGGCCCGCGCGATGATCTTCGACTCCGTCTATGACACCTACCGCGGGGTCGTGACCTATGTCCGCGTCATCGATGGCAATCTCAACCCGCGCGAGCGGATCGTGATGATGTCGACCAAGGCGCAGCACGAGCTGCTCGAGATCGGCGTCATCTCACCCGAGCCGGTGCCGAGCAAGGGCCTAGGCGTCGGCGAGGTCGGCTATTTGATCACCGGCGTCAAAGACGTGCGCCAGTCCCGCGTCGGCGACACGGTCACCAACGCCGGCAAGCCCGCCACCAAGGCGCTCGGCGGCTACCGCGACCCGAAGCCGATGGTCTTCTCCGGCCTCTATCCGATCGACGGCTCGGACTATCCCGACCTGCGCGAGGCTCTGGACAAGCTCAAGCTCAACGATGCCGCGCTCGTCTATGAACCGGAGACCTCCGCCGCCCTCGGCTTCGGTTTCCGCTGCGGCTTCCTCGGCCTGTTGCACCTAGAGATCGTCCGGGAACGACTGGAGCGTGAGTTCGGCCTCGACCTGATCTCCACCCAACCCAATGTCGTCTACCAGGTGACCATGGAGGACGACACCGTCGTCACGGTGACCAACCCGAGCGAGTTCCCGCACGGCAAGATCGCGGAGGTCCGCGAGCCCATCGTGCGAGCGACGATCCTCGCGCCGAGTGAGTTCATCGGCGCGATCATGGAGTTGTGCCAGGGCAAGCGCGGCAGCCTGCGCGGCATGGACTACCTCTCCGAAGACCGGGTCGAGATGCGCTACACCCTGCCACTCGCCGAGATCGTCTTCGACTTTTTCGACCAGTTGAAGTCGCGCACCCGCGGCTACGCCTCCCTCGACTACGAGCCCGACGGTGAGCAGGTCGCCGATCTGGTCAAGGTCGACATCCTGCTCCAGGGCGAGCAGGTCGACGCCTTCTCCGCCATCGTGCACAAGGACAAGGCCTACGGCTATGGCGTGATGATGGCCGGCAAGCTGAAGGAACTCATCCCGCGGCAGCAGTTCGAAGTGCCTATCCAAGCCGCCGTCGGCGCGCGCATCATCGCCCGCGAAAATATTCGCGCGATCCGCAAGGATGTGCTCGCCAAGTGTTATGGCGGTGACATCACCCGCAAGCGCAAGCTGCTAGAGAAGCAGAAGGAAGGCAAGAAGCGGATGAAGATGGTCGGTCGTGTGGAGGTCCCGCAGGAGGCCTTCATCGCCGCTCTCTCCTCCGACGACAACGGCGCCAAGGCCAAGAAGTAGCCGCGAAGGCGGACGCCGCGCCTGGTTCTCGATCACTGGTCATCCCCGGCGCGGCCCTGCTGTGGGGGCTGCAGTTCGCCCTCCTCAACCCGACCATCGGCCTGCTTCTGGCGGCGCTCTACGGCGCGACGCCCGGGCAGGTCGGGTGGGCGCTGACGGCCTACAACATCTCCGGATTCGTCTCCACCCTGATCGTCCCCACCCGCGCAGACCGCTCCGGTGACTACGTCCGGCCGATGGTCGTATGCGGCGTGCTCACCGTCCTGCTGGTCACCGCGCTCGCACTCGTGACCACCTTGTGCCGCTCGCGGTGCTCGCGCTGGTCGCGCTCGGCGGTCCGGCCGGGGTCGGACTGGGGCTGCTCTTTGCCCATCAACGGGCGCTGGGAGCGAGCGTTGCGCAGATCAAGCGCACCCGGGCGGTCTTGTCCTTCGCCTGGATCGCGGGCCCCCCCCGGTCGCGACTGTGATCATGGGCCTGCTCGGCAATCGGTCGATCTTGTGGACCATCGCGATCATCGGGATCGGTTCCATCGCCGTGAGCGTGGCTCTGGCCAAAGCTGCCCGGGCTGCCGCCCGGGACCGGTCCGGTGTCCCGGAGGGCGGGGGATTGCTCGATGCGATCCGTCGCCGCGAGATCGGACTGCTCGTCGGCGGACTGGTGCTGCTCGGGGCCGCCAATACGGCGGCAGTGTCCGTCACCAACCTCTTCGTCACCGATCGACTCGATCTGCATGTCCTGTTGGGAGGTGTGGCCCTCGGCGTCGCCGCAGCCCTCGAGATCCCCTTCCTGCTCGTGCTCGGCAAGGTGGCCGAACGGGTCGCGCCCAAACGCCTGCTGAAGCTCGGGGCGGTCGCAGCCGTCGCCTACTACGCCGCGATGATGCTCGTCGACGGACCCATTTCCCTCGTGGCCGTCCAGATCTTCAATGCGGCCAGCATCGCCGCCGTTCAGGGCATCGGGCTGACCGTGCTGCAAGACGCTCTACCCGGTCCGGGGCTGGCATCGGGGTTGTTCATGAACTCGATCCGGGTGGGCGCGGTGCTCGCCGGGCCGTTGATCACCCTCGGGGCCGCACCCGAACTGGGCTATGCCGCCGTCTTCCTGGGGGCCGCGGTCATCGGCGCCTCGGCCTGGGAGTGCTGTTCCTCGCCCGTGCGTCACGCCCCGCCGCGCTCGACGTCGCTTGCTGATGTGCGCCGGATTGGCGGTGCTGTTCCAAAGAACCCCCTGAGGACACAGATACTTAGGCCCATGACTTCCGCGCAGGCCGGGTGGTATGCCCAGCCAGACGGTCGCCGACTCTATTGGGATGGGGTCGCGTGGACGGCGGGGCCGACACCGCAGGATCGGCCGCTCTCGGCATACGACCCGATGACCGGTGCGCCCTATGGCACGGCGTCTTATGGTCAGCCGTCGCCGCAGACCGGGCTTCAGCCCTACGGCCTGGCCGCTGGGCAGCCCGGCTTACCGCAGGCGTATGGCGCACCTGCGGTCAGCTATCCCCCGCCGTATGCCGTGGCTCCGGTCGTCGCGCCGAAGAACCCCGGCTTGTCGTTGATCGCGTCCTTCTTCATCCCCGGGCTGGGGACGATGATCAATGGGGAAGTCGGGAAGGGCATCGCCTTCTTGCTCATCTACCTCATCAGTTGGCCGCTCATCCTGGTCTTCGTCGGCGTGCCGCTAATGCTGGGCGTGTGGATCTGGGGGATGGTTGACGCCTATACCGGCGCGCAGAACTGGAACCGCCGCTACGGCATCTGGAGCTAGCCCAGGCCTGCAAACTCAGCTCGCTGTCACCGTCAAGGTGGCCGACCCGGTGTTCTTCCCTGCGGCGTCGAGGCAGGTCACCGTGTGCTGCCCGCTCGCCATCGCCACGGGAGTCGGTTCGGGTTCGCCGTTGTTACGCTCGACCACAGTGGCGCCGCGCGTGTCGAGAATGCGGACCGACCCGGTGCCGACGACGCTGACGTCGTGCGTGCCCGCGGCAACCGACGGACGGTTGAGTTGGCAGCCGTCGAGGACGACTTCGATCGGAGCGACGGATGGGTCCGGCGGCGGATCGCCGCAACCACTCACCAGCACGATGAAAAGGGCCGCGCCCGCGATGGCCCCTCGTCCGAGTCGTGATCGTTGCATGCTCACATGGTGGCGCCGGGCGCGCCCGCCGGGATGAGTAGGAGTACTCAGCGGCCGGTTGAATCGACCCATCGACGGGCTGAACCGGCCTTTCGACGGGGCTAAACCGGCCTTTCGACGGGGCTGAACCGGCCTTTCGACGGGGCTGAACCGGCCTTTCGACGATCACCAGTCGCGGCGCGCCCGGAGCAACTTCAGGCAGGCCGCGGTGAGGAAACGCTGGTGCGCGCGCAAGGCGGGGGTGCAGCCCGGTGGTGGCTGCTCGTCCTGACCGTGGATCAGATAGCCGAGTGCACCAGCGCATCTCCATGCAGTGCCGCAGACGCCTTCGCGGCCAGGCGCGCCAAATCGCGTCGCGCATCCGCCCCGATTGCCGGTATGCCGTCCGGCCACCCCACGCGGCCGGCCACCAGTTCGTCGATCGCCGTCAACGCGTGCTCGTCTTCGCCGATCTCCTCACCCAGCGACGCGGTCGTGATCGCGCACGCGCGCGAACCGCGAATACGCGCGACGTCGACGCAGGCCGCGGCGACCGCATCGGGGTGTCCGGGGCACCAGGGATCACCGGGCTGGACCCCGTCGATCAGGTCCGGACGAGAACCCGCCAGTCGCCCTCGCCTCGCGTCTGGATCGCGGACGAGCCGAGGAGCCTTGGCGCACAGTTCAGTTCACCCAGTTGGGGCAGAACGTCAGCCTCCCGCGCCAGGGCGGTGACCACGTGCGGCAATGCGGGTCCACCGGCCTTGACGAAGACGCGCCGGCCGCCGTCGAGGGTGAGCACGCCGGCATACGAGCCGGTGAAGCCGGAGCGCACGGGCGGCGCGTCGGACGCGATTGCGGATCCGCAGATGGCGGCCACGCCCTCACGCACGTCGGTCGGCAGGCTCGCCCACGCGGGGCGCTCCGACGTCACGGAGTAGTCGAGAGGGACAGGCCGCATGGTGCGAGCCTGCCACGCGGATCGCCAGCCCGGCGACCGGATGAGGCGGCCTGATCGTGCCGCCGGAAGTGCCAGGGTCAGGGGGTCAGGAGCTTGGCCTGGAGCGCGTCGACCTCGTCCGCCGTCCAGCCGTGCTCCCGCAGCCAGCCGTCCGCACCACCGGCGTCGGCCAGGAAACCGAGCAGCGCTTCCATCGACGCGGCCAGCGGGATCTGCTCGGCATGGTTGCGACCGGCGAGCGACTCGGCATACGGCGGCCGGCCGATCAGGCGGGCCATGATCGCCTCGAGCCGCTCGGACGTGAGGACGTAGTCCTCGACGATGACCTCGTCCGGCACACCGGCAACGGCGAGGGCAAGTCCGACCACGGTTCCGGTGCGGTCCTTGCCGGCGGCGCAGTGCACGATCGTGCCACCCGCGGCGGTGGCCACGACGGACAGGGCCGCGGTCACTGAGTCGGGGCGGCCGGTGAGGTAGCCGCGGTAATGCTGGCTCCAGAAGCTCGCGTCCTTGACCATCTCGTGCGTGCCCGCTCGCCAGTCGTTGGCTGCGGCCCCCGCGCGGTCGTTCCGCGCCTCGGGGAAAAAGCTGTGGTGATGGTGGCGCAGCGGCGTGGCACGCAGCGGTCCGTCGCCGCTGACCTGCACCTCGGTGTTGGAGCGCAAGTCGACGATGTCGCTGACCCCGAGGCCGATCAACCGAGTGACATCGGCCCGGGAGAGGTCCTGGAGATTGTCCGAGCGGATCAGCCGGTGTGCCTGGATTCGGCCACCGTCGCGCGTGGGTAGGCCACCCATATCGCGCATATTGACGACACCGTCGAGGTCGATCCACCGGTCCATGCGGCCAGGCTATGCCGCGGCCACCGAGTCGCCGGTGAACGGCCGGGGAAAAGGGTGAGGGCCTCGGAAAGTATGAGTTTCCGAGGCCCTCGTCTGGTCGGGGCCGAAGCCTCGTCCAGATGATCGAGACCGAAGTCTCGATCGTGATCTCGACCGGAGTCGAGATCGGGTGCCGTCGGCCGAAGCCGCCGGCGTCGAGCTGGGCCGTAGCCCTGCTCGTGATCAGCGCCGAAGCGCCGATCTCGTTGACACGAAACACGTTTCGCGTCCGAATCCGACCCGGAGGCCTGATCCTGTCGCGTTCACCCGGAGGTGATGGCGATGGGATATTTCTATGTCACGCCGGGGGTTGGAACAAGGCTTAGCGGCGAGCAATTGTGAAAATCTTTCCGGCCACGGCGTGTCGCACTGGACACGCCGAGGCCCGCGATGTTCGTGGGGTTTCGGGGTGGCGCGGGTGTCACCGGGGGCCTGGGAGAATCGCCCGTATGCCGCCCAGCGCCCTTCCCGACGGCGCCGCGCCGCCCGCCGATGGCCGGCTGCCTCGGGCCGCGCTGGCGGAGGTCGGTCGGCGCACCTTCGGCGCCTATGTCCACGTGCCCTTTTGCCGGGTCCGGTGCGGCTATTGCGATTTCAACACCTATGCCCCGGGTGAATTGGCCGGCTCGGCGAGCGCGCCCGCGACCTACCTGGACGCGCTGGCGCGGGAGATCGACCTCGCCGCGGCCGTGCTCGCCGAGGCACCGGGGCGACCGCCCCTGCACAGCGTCTTCGTCGGTGGCGGCACTCCGACGCTGCTGCCCGCGCGCGACCTGGTCGGCATCCTCGACCGACTCCGCCGCGTGTGGCCGCTGACTGCCGACGCCGAGGTGACCACCGAGGCCAACCCCGATTCAGTCAGCCCCGAGAGTTTGGCGGCGCTGGCGCAGGGCGGTTTCACGCGCGTCAGTTTCGGGATGCAGTCGGCAGTGCCGCATGTCCTGGCCACCCTCGAACGCACCCACGACCCCGCCCGAGTCGGCGTTGCCGTCGATGCGGCGCGGGCTGCCGGCCTGGAGGTCAGTCTCGACGTGATCTATGGCACGCCGGGCGAATCCTTAGCCGACTGGCGCACCAGTCTCGATGCAGCGATCGCCCTTGCGCCACAGCACATCTCGGCCTACGCACTGGTGGTCGAGGACGGGACCAAACTCGCGGCCCAAGTGCGGCGCGGGGTCGTGACAATGCCCGACGACGACGACGAAGCGGACAAATATGAACTCGCCGACGCCCTCCTCAGCGTCGCCGGCTACGACTGGTACGAAGTCAGCAACTTCGCGCGCGCGGGCGCGGCGTGCCGCCACAACCTCGCCTACTGGCGCGGCGGGGAGTGGTGGGGCCTCGGGCCTGGCGCCCACAGTCATATCGGCGGGGTGCGCTGGTGGAATGTCAAGCATCCCGGGGCGTATGCCGACCGGCTGGCCGCCGGCGCATCCCCGGCCCACGCGCGCGAGACGCTCACCGCCGACCAGCGGGCTGACGAGGCCATCCTCCTCGGCGTGCGGCTGCGGGAGGGACTGGGAGTGGAGGCGTTGAGCGATGCCGGGCGCGCCGCCATACCGGCGCTGGTCGAGGACGATCTGGTGGTGGCCGGCGAGGACCGCGTCGTCCTGACGCTGCGCGGCCGGCTGCTCGCCGACACCGTCGTGCGCCGGCTGCTCGGCTACGCCGGCTGAGCCTCCGCGAAGCACCCACAGACGCGACCGCGCCCCGAGCCGATGGGCTCGGGGCGCGGCGCGGACGGGCTACTTGATGAACTTGATCGCGAACGGCGGGTTGTACCACTCGCCGTTGCTCGCCTTCGAGGCGGCAATCAGGTGGACGATGAGCGCCCAGATGCAGATGAGCGGGTACGTGACGAACCCGATGAGCAGGAACATCAGGGGCAGCGAGATGAGCAGGCCGATCCCGGCGGTGATCTGCACGTTGAGGGAGTTCGCGGCATTCTGCCGCACGAACGGCCCGCGGTCCTTGTACATGAAGTAGATCCCCAGCGACGCGAAGAAGCCCAGCGTGCCCGCGGACAGCACGAAAAGCGCTGCCGGGATCAGGTGCGCGAGCATGCCCCAGTTGCGTTCTTGGGCCGGCGTCATCGGGTCGGTGCCGCCGATGGAGCCGACGGTGCGCTCGAAGGCGGTCTGTCCGGCGGGCGCCTGGTAGGTCATGGGCGGCGGGGTCGTCCCCGCCGGCGACTGGGTGCCCCACGGCGAGTCGGTGGTGGGCGATTGATAGCTCGGGTAGACCGGGTCGCCCTGCGGATTCTGGGTCATGGTCTTCTGCTGTCCCCTTCGGTGACACGAGCCGGAGCATTTCCCCGGATGTTGTCTCGTTCGCTCCAGTCAACCGCACGAATCCGGCGAATTCTTCCCGATCCAGCTCGGTCTGGGGTTCGTCACGGGTGCGCTCAGGGTCCACCCTCAGGTCGCCGGCCGCCTCAGCCGCCGACGGTCACGAAGTCGATCAGTTCCTCGACCCGGCCCGAGAAGCTCGGCTCCAGATCGGCATAGGTACGCACGCGGGAGAGCAGGTGCTTCCACACCAGTCCGATGTCCTCGGTGGACGTCTGCGGCAGCCCCAGTGCCGCGGCGATCCCCGCCTTCCAGTCGGTCCCCTTCGGGATCACCGGCCAGCGTGGCAGACCGACCCGCTCGGGCCGGATCGCTTGCCAGACATCGACATAGGGGTGGCCGACGATGTGCACGCGGTCACCGCCGAAGCGCGCTTCGGCGGCCGCGACCAGGCGGCTCTCCTTGCTGCCGGCCACGAGATGGTCCACGAGAACCCCGGCCCGGGCCTGCGGGGTGGGGCCGAAGTCGGCGAGTGCGGCCGCGAGATCGTCCACGCCGTGCAGCACCTCGACGACCACGCCTTCGACGCGCAGGTCGTGGCCCCAGACCTTTTCGACGAGTTCGGCGTCGTGGGTGCCCTCGACGAAGATCCGCGAGGCAGCGGCGACCCGGGCGCGTGCGCCGGGCACGGCGACCGAGCCGCTGGCGGACCGCAGCGGAGCCTTCGGTGCGGCTGCCGCGGGGGCCGGGGGGAGCAGGCATACGGGCCGGCCGTCGATGAGGAAGCCGGGCCCGAGCGGGAAGGCGCGGACCACGCCACGGCGGTCCTCTAGGCGCACGACGCGCCGACCGCCGATTGTCTCGACGGCCGTCACCGCGCCGACCCAGCCGGTCTCGACCTCTTCGACGACCATGCCGATCTCGGTCGCGACATCCGTGGTGCGTCCCCGGGGCGGGCGGCGCCAGTCGCCGCTGAGCACGTCATGTCCGTAGCGGTCGCTCACCGCGGCACCCTAAGCGAGCCCACGCTCGAGCGGCCGCAGACGCGCCGGGTCGGCCTGGCGAGCGTGCCTGTCCCTCGCGCTGGACGTAGGATTGGCACTCGACACCGGTGAGTGCCAGCAGCGTGAGGAGGTGACCGGTATGCAGGATCGTCGCCTGGCCGTGCTCGGCGCGATCGTCCAGGACTATGTGTCCACCAGCGAGCCGGTCGGCTCCAAATCCCTGCTCGAGCGCCATCAGCTCGGCGTCTCGGCAGCGACCATCCGCAATGACATGGCGGCGCTGGAGGAGGACGGGTTGATCGTCGCCCCACACACGAGCGCTGGGCGGATCCCGACCGACGCGGGCTATCGGTTGTTTGTCGACCGGCTGCTCGCGATCAAGCCGATGAGCCGGGCCGAGCAGGCGGCCATCGCCGAGTTCCTTTCCGGCGCAGTGGATCTCGATGATGTCGTGGATCGGACGGTGCGACTGCTGGCGTCCTTGACCCGGCAGGTCGCCGTCATGCAGTACCCGTCGTTGACCCGCTCCGACGTGCGGCACATCGAGCTGGTTCCCGTCGGCGAGGCGCGCCTGATGTTGGTGCTGATCACCACGACCGGGCGGGTGGAGCAGCGCACCATCGAGGTCGCTCGTGAGGCCGTCGCCGACGAGGATCTCGTGGCCCGCCTGCGCGCAGGCATCAACGCGACGGCCAGCGGCCGGCGCCTCGGTGAGGCGGCGGCCGCGTTGTCGGTGCTGCCCGATTCCTTCGCCCCCAGCGAGCGGGATGTCGTGCGCCGGGTCATCGGGGCACTCGATGAGGCCCTCATCGAGGAGCGCGAGGAGCGGGTGGTGATGGCCGGGACGGCCAATCTCGCCCGCCGGCCGGGCGACTTCCCAGCCACTCTGGAGCCGGTGCTCGATGCGCTGGAACAACATGTCGTGCTACTCCGTTTGCTATCGACGGCGGAAGGCGGCCAGCAGCACATCGCCGTGCGCATCGGCCACGAGAACCCCGTGACGGGCCTGCAGTCCACCTCGATGGTGACCACCGGCTATGGCACGGGCGGTGACCTGGTCGGCGGGCTCGGCGTGCTGGGGCCCACCCGGATGGACTACCCGGCCAGCATGGCCGCGGTCCGGGCGGTCGCGGCATACGTCTCGGCGCTGCTCACCCAATGACGAACTGACCCACTCACCGAATCCAGAAGGCCACTGTGAACGACTACTACGCGGACCTCGGGGTCGCGCGGGACGCGACGCCCGAGCAGATCAAGTCCGCCTATCGCAAGCTGGCGCGCAAGCTGCACCCGGACGTCAACCCCGGCGCGGAGGCCGAGGAGCAGTTCAAGAAGGTTTCGCAGGCCTATGACGTCCTCTCGGACGCCGACAAGCGGCGCAACTACGACATGGGCGCCGACCCCTACGGTGGGCAGAGCGGCGGGTTCGGGCAGGGCTTCTCCTTCAGCGACATCATGGACGCCTTCTTCGGCGGCGCCGCAGCCGGTGGGCCGGGGCGCGGACCGCGCCCGCGGTCGGCGCGGGGTCAGGACGGCCTCGTGCGGCTGCCGATCGACCTCGGGCTCGCGGTCTTCGGCGGGGAGAAGGAGTTGACCGTCGAGACGGCCGCGCGGTGCGGAACGTGCAGCGGGGACGGATCGCAGCCGGGCACCGGCCGGCGCACCTGTGATGTGTGCGGTGGGCGCGGCGAGATCCAGCAGGTGCAGCGCAGCTTCCTCGGCCAGGTGATGACCAGCCGGCCGTGCAATGCCTGCCAGGGCTTCGGTGAGGTGATCACCCATCCGTGCTTCGAATGCTCCGGTCAGGGGCGCGTGCGCACCCAGCGCACTATGACGATCAAGATCCCCGGTGGAGTCGACACGGGCACCCGCATCCATCTCGCCGGTGAAGGCGAAGTCGGCCCCGGAGGCGGCCCGCAGGGCGATCTCTATATCGAGGTGGCCGTCAATCCGCATAGCACCTTCCAGCGGCGCGGTGACGACCTGCACGCGAGCCTGAGTCTGCCGATGACTGCGGCGGCGCTCGGCGCGGCGATGAAGTTCGACACCTTCGACGGTGTCCAGGACATCGACATCAAGCCGGGCACCCAGCCGGGGGAGACCATCACTCTGCGTGGGCTCGGCGTCAGCCACCTGCGGGCGAACGGGCGCGGCGATCTGATCGTCCACGCCGATGTGCGCACACCGACCAGGCTCGACCCGGCTCAGGAGGACCTGCTGCGCCAACTGGCCACGGCGCGTGGCGAGGAGGCGCCCACGGGCAAGCTCGCCAGCGCCGACCACGGCTTGATGGGCAAGCTGCGCGACGCCTTCAAGCCGCGGTGACCTTGGTCCGCGACGGCCTGATGGCCGTCCCTGGCGGGCTGGCCCTGGCGGTCGCCCCGGGCGTGCCTGCCGTGGCACCGGCTTGGGTCATGACGGTCACCCAGGACGCGGCGCTCCGCGCCGAGGCCGTATGACGCTCCCTCTCTTCCTCCTCGACGCCGGGGCGCTGGACGCGGTGTCGGTCGGTGGCCGCCTGGTGCTCGACGGGCCGGAGGGCAGGCACGCCGCGACGGTGCGCCGGATGCGGGTCGGGGAGGCGTTGTGGGTGGCCGACGGCGCGGGCCGGCGGGTGACCGGGACGATTGCGGCGGTTGCCGCGGCGACCCTGGAGTTGGCGATCGATCAGGTCGTGGACCTGCCTGCACCCACACCGGCCCTCACGCTGGTGCAGGCCCTGGCCAAGGCCGACCGTGACGAGGACGCCATCGAGGCGGCGACCGAGTTGGGCGTGGACCGGATCATCCCGTGGCAGGCCGAGCGGTCGGTGGTCATCTGGCGGGGCGAGCGCGGCGAGAAGTCCCGCCGCAAGTGGGCCGACGTCGTGCGCGCGGCGACCAAGCAGTCGAGGCGCGCCTGGCTGCCCGAGGTCGAACCGGCGGTGACGACCGCGGGTCTGGTGGCGCGCGTGCGGGGTGCGGGAACGGCATACGTGCTGCACGAGGAGGCGGTCGAACCGCTTGCGGCGCAACGGCTTCCGGACCAGGGTGAGGTGCTGGTGATCGTCGGGCCCGAGGGCGGCATCGCGCCCGGCGAGGTCGAGGCACTGACCGCGGCTGGTGCGCGGGCTGTGCGGCTCGGGCCTACGGTCCTGCGCTCGTCCTCGGCCGGCCCGGCCGCGCTGGCGGTCCTTTCCGCCGCCGCCCGCTGGCGCTGACCCGCGTCCCAGCCTTCCGGCCCGGTCAGCTCACCGTGAACCAGACCTGCGTGACGCCGGTCGCGCTCCCGTCCTTCGGCGAGGGATAGCCGACGTCGAGGCGATAGCGGCCGCCCGGCACGGCGGGGATGTCGAAGGCGTAGGGCGCTTGCGCCGGGGCCCCTGCCTCGGCCTGGGTCGAGCCCTGGGCGACCGGGGCCGCGCCGTCCCCGCGATGCAGGGACCAGACGAGGGTTCCCTCCGGTGCAGCGGCCAACCCCTTGACGTGGACGACACCCGCGCGGACCGTCGCCTCGGTGCCGGGCTGGTCGATCCAGATCGGTGCGATGACCGCGGCGGCACCGGCTGTATCCGGCCGGTCGTAACGATCGCTCGCCGGGAAGCGGCCGAAGAGCAGACCCGCGCCGGTTTCCAGCTGGAAGGTCACGGGCACCCGGCCCAGACCCGCAGCGGCCTGGGCGGTCCACACGAGTTGCTGAATGCCAAGGCGTCGATAGTCGTCCGTGCCGTCCTGGGCGCCCCCATTGGTCAGCACGATCGTGATCAGTTGGGGTGTCACATCGACGCCGGCCACCGCGGTGCCTTCGAGGGGAGCGGCGCCGGGGTAGGGCCAGGCCCGATCGCTGGCGCACCACTGGAGCGCCTCGAGGACCCGTCGTGATCCGCTCGCACCCGCGTCCGCCGAGCCGGAGACGAAGGTGCGGGTCAGCCGCCATACCTGCGTCCCATCGATCGTTACCTGGACCGGGACATAGACCGGCAGGGCGGCGCCGGCCACGGCCGTCGGGCTCTCCGACAGCCCGGTCGTGGCCGGTGAACTGAGGCTCACGGTTCCGCCGGGCCGGGTACGGTCGTGCGGCGCGAGCCATTGGCCGGCCGCGACACTGCCGATCACGGCCGCCGCAGCCGCAGCGGCGACCAGCGTGAACAGGCGCGGCCCGCGCCGCCGCGTCGGGATCTCGTAGGCCGTCGCCCCCTGAATCGCGGCCAGCCGGTCGCTCGGCGTGATCCGCTCGGCGTCGGCGTGCAGGGCCTGCGCCAACGCCTCCTCCAGGTCGCGCAGGTCGCGCAGGTCGCCTAGGCCGTCGGCGTTGCCGGGTTTCATCGGTCCTCCCGGGTGGTTCGGTCGGGGTCGGCGCCGAGTTGGGCGCGGAGGGCGGTCAGACCGCGAGAGGCGTGGGCCTTGACCGACCCGGGCGCGATCTCGAGAGCGTGGGCGATCTGGGCCTCGCTCAGATCCAGGTAGTAGCGCAGCACCAGCACCTCGCGCTGGCGACGCGGCAGGCGGTCGAGGGCAGCGAGCATCCCGGCATTGCCCACCTCGTCCAGGGCCTCGTGCTCAGCGCTGGGCGCGGTGGCCTCCGTGATCGCCCGGCCGTGCTGTGCGACATAGGTGCGCTCGACCGTGCGGTGGCGCAGGACCGAGCGCGCGGCGTTCACGACGCTGCGTCGCAGGTAGGCGAGCGCGAGATCGCGATCGGCGAGGTGGTCCCACCGCCGGTGCAGCGCGATCAACGCGTCGGCGACGATGTCCTCGGCGACGCCCTGGTCACGCACCAGCAGCCAGGCCAGGCGCACCAGACCGGACCAGTGCGCGGCATACAAGCTCGCAATGGCCGCATCGGCGCTCATTCGCCGCAGGTCGCCGGGGGAGTCCGCCACAGCGCTGATTGTCACGCCTGCTCCACGCCGCTGCCAGCCTTTCGGTTGACATTGCGCAGGGGGAGCGGCCGCGCTCACGCCGTCGGCGGGCCGGAAAGTGCCAAGCTTGCCGTATGACCGATCCCTCCGATTGCCTCTTCTGCAAGTTCGTGCGGCGCGAGATCGAGCCGGTCGTGGTGGGGGAGAGTGACCTTTCGCTCGCCTTCCGCGACATCAACCCGCAAGCACCGACCCATGTGCTGGTGATCCCGAAGCGGCACGTCGCCGACGCGGCCGAGTTGACCGCCGCGTCGGCGGAGGAACTCGCCGACGTCTTCGCGCTCGCCGCGCAGGTCGCGGCCGACGACGGCTTGGCCAACGGCTATCGACTGGTCTTCAACACCGGCCGCGATGCCGGCCAGGAGGTCTTCCACGCGCACTTGCACCTGCTCGGTGCACGCGCAATGACGTGGCCCCCGGGCTGAACGGGCCCGTAGAATACGACCACCCATGTCTGAACACCATCCCGAGGCGAGCGCACCCCTACCGGCGACGCAGCCCACCTTTTCCGTCGAAATCCCGCCAACGGTGCCCATGGTTTCCCTCCTGGGGCCACGCGATGAGCTGTTGCGCACGATGGAGCGCCAGTTCCCCGCGGTCGAGATCCATGTGCGGGGCAACGAGTTCCGGATGACCGGACCCAGCGCCGATATTGCGCTCATCGAGCGCACCATCGAGGAGTTGCTGGCCGTCATCGCCGCCGGGCAGCCGCTCAACCGGGATGCGGTCGAGCGGTCCATCGCCATGCTGCGCGCCCAGACGATCGAGCGCCCGGCCGATGTGCTGACGATGAATATCGTCAGCAACCGCGGCCGCACCATCCGGCCCAAGACGCTCAACCAGAAGCGGTATGTCGACGCCATCGACGCGCACACCATCGTCTTCGGGATCGGGCCGGCCGGCACCGGCAAGACCTACCTGGCGATGGCGAAAGCGGTTGCCGCCCTGCAGGCCAAGCAGGTCAACCGGATCATCCTGACCCGGCCCGCAGTCGAGGCGGGAGAGCGGCTGGGCTTCCTGCCGGGCACGCTCAACGACAAGATCGACCCCTACCTGCGCCCGCTGTATGACGCCCTCCACGACATGCTCGACCCCGATTCCATCCCGCGGCTGATGGCCGCCGGGACCATCGAGGTCGCCCCCCTGGCCTATATGCGGGGACGGACCCTTAACGATGCCTTCATCATCCTCGACGAGGCGCAGAACACCTCGCCTGAGCAAATGAAGATGTTCCTGACCCGGCTCGGGTTCGGGTCCAAGATCGTCGTCACCGGTGACGTCACCCAGGTCGACCTGCCAGGCGGCACGCAGAGCGGCCTGCGGGTGGTCCAGGGCATCCTCGACGACATCGAGGACGTCCACTTCGCCCATCTGACGGCGGTCGACGTCGTCCGCCACCGCCTGGTCGGCGAGATCGTCGAAGCCTACGGGCGCTGGGACGCCACCGAACGGCATACGTCCGCGAAGCAGGGAAGGAACGAACGTGAGCATCGACGTCCTCAACGAGACTGACGCGCGGGTCGACGAGGTCGAACTCGTCGATCTCGCCCGCTATGTCATGGTGGAGATGCGGGTGCACCCGCAGGCCGAGCTGTGCCTGCGACTCGTCGACGAGCCGACCATGGCCGTCCTGCACGAGAAGTGGATGGACCTGCCCGGACCCACCGATGTGATGAGTTTCCCGATGGACGAGTTGCGTCCGGGCCGCGACGGGGAGACGCCGATGGAAGGCGTCCTCGGCGACATCGTCTTGTGCCCGAGCGTCGCGGCGCGCCAGGCTCACGAGGCCGGTCACGCGCCCGCCGAGGAACTGCTGCTCCTGACCACGCACGGCATCTTGCACCTGCTCGGCTACGACCACGCCGAACCCGAGGAGGAGAAGGAGATGTTCGACCTGCAGCGCCAACTGCTCCTGACCTTCCTCGCGGGCCGCCCCTCGGCCTGATGTTTCGCCTGATCCTCGTCGCCGCGGCGAGCGTGCTCTTCGCGGCCGTCCTCGCCCTTGCCGAAGCCGCGATCACGCGCTCGAGTCGGGTGCGCGCGGCCGAACTCGCCGATGAAGGGCGCGGTGGAGCGAAGGCGCTCGGCCGGATCCTCGACGACAGCGCCGCCTATCTGTCGGTGACCGCGTTCCTGCGCTCAGTGGCGGAAGCCGTTGCGGCAGTGTGCATTACGTTGGCGGTGACACGCTCACTCGCCGGGTTCTGGCGGCCCTTGCTGACCTCGATCGCGATCATGACGCTGGTCTCCTTCCTCGCCGTCGGTGTCTCGCCCCGCACCCTCGGACGCCGCCACTCCGACGTCGTCGGTCTGACCCTCGCGCCCGTGGTCGTATGGCTGCGTCGCCTCCTCGGGCCGATCGCTCGCCTCCTGGTCTCGCTCGCCAACCTCGCCACCGGTGGTGGCTACAAGGACGGCCCGTTCCAAAGCGAATCCGAGTTGCGCGATCTGGTCGACATCGCCGGCGAGAACGCCCTCATCGAGGACGACGAGCGAGAGATGATCCACTCCGTCTTCGAACTCGGCGACACGGTCGCGCGCTCGGTCATGGTCCCGCGCACCGACATGGTGGCCATCGAGATCACCAAGAACGCCCGGCAGGCGATGTCGCTGTTCATCCGTTCCGGCTTCTCCCGACTGCCCGTCGTCGGCGACGGACCGGACGATGTGCTCGGCCTGATCTATATGAAGGATGTCGTGCGCCTGATGACCTCGGACGGCGCCGATCTGCGCACCATCTCGATCGAGTCGTTGATGCGCCAGATGCCCTTCGTCCCCGAGTCCAAGCCCGTCGACGATTTGCTGCGCGAGATGCAACGCGACTCGGTGCACATTGCCATCGTCGTCGACGAATACGGCGGCACCGCCGGGTTGGTCACCATCGAGGACATCCTTGAGGAGATCGTCGGCGAGATCGACGACGAGTACGACCGCGAGGCACCCAAGGTCGAGGACCTCGGTGCCGGGCGATTCCGGCTGCCTGCCTCGATGTCGGTAGACGATTTCGCCGAGGACTTCGATGTCGATCTTGACGAGGACGAGGTCGACACCGTCGGCGGGCTGATCGCCAAACACCTCGGTCGGGTGCCGATCCTCGGCTCCCACTGCGAGGTCGGCCGCTACCGGCTCACCGCCGAGCGGATGGCCGGCCGGCGGCACCGGATCGCCTCGGTCCTCCTCGAACCGCTTCCGCCGGTTGTCGATGCGGTGGGCGAACTGGCCATGTCCGAGACAGCCTCACCCAGGACGGAGCGCGCATGACGCCGAAGCCTTCCACCCCCGAGCCCTATGTCGCGGGCTTCGCCTGCCTGGTCGGCCGACCGAATGCGGGCAAGTCGACGCTGACCAATGCCCTTGTCGGCGACAAGGTCGCCATCACCTCGGCCAAGCCGCAGACGACACGGCATACGATTCGCGGGATCGTCAGCCGGCCGGTCAGTCAGCTGATTCTGGTGGACACGCCCGGTCTGCACAAGGCGCGAACGCTGTTGGGAGAGAGGCTGAACGACCTCGTGCGCGCCACGCTGCTCGACGTCGACGTCGTTGGCTTCTGTATGCCTGCGGACCAACGAATCGGTCCGGGCGACCGGTTCATCGCTGCGGAACTCTCGGAGTTGATGGCGGCCAAGAAGCTGCCCATCATCGCCATCGCGACCAAGAGCGATCTGGTGGACAAGAAGCGGTTGGCGGAGCACCTGATCGCGATCGACCAGCTGGCCGACTGGGCCGCGATCGTGCCGTGCTCGGCCCGCCGTGGCGACCAGGTCGACGATGTGTTGAAGGTGCTCACGTCCTATCTGCCCGAAGCTCCGGGGCCGCTCTATCCGGAGGATGTGCTGACCGACGAGGAAAGCGACACGCGCATTGCCGAGTTGGTGCGGGAGGCGGCCCTGGAAGGGGTGCGGGATGAGTTGCCGCACTCGCTCGCGGTCGTGGTCGAGGAGATCACCCCGCGCGAGGACCAGCCCGCGGGCCGGCCGATGCTGGACGTGCGCGTCGACATCTTCGTCGAGCGAGACTCCCAGAAGGCCATCGTGATCGGCCGTGGCGGTGCGCGGCTGCGCGAGGTCGGGACCACGGCTCGTGCCGGGATCGAGGCCCTGCTCGGCGAGCGCGTGTATCTCCACCTGCGCGTCAAGGTCGCCAAGGACTGGCAGCGCGACCCGAAACAGCTGCAGCGTTTGGGATTCTGACGCCCGAGGCGATTCGGTCGTCGGGGTGGATGTGCCGGCATACGTCCGGGACGCGCCCGCGTGGTGAAATGCGAGAGCCCGCGCCGCGCTGTCTCCGTATTCTGGTGACATGCGTGTAGGTGTATTCGGGGCCACCGGTCAGGTCGGCGGGGTCATGCGGACCCTGCTCGCGGAGCGGGCCTTTCCCGTCGACGACATCCGCTTCTTCGCGTCCGCGCGGTCGGCGGGAACGGCGCTCCCGTGGGCGGACGGCGAGGTCCTCGTCGAGGACACGGCCACGGCCGACTTCTCCGGGATCGACATCGCGCTCTTCTCCAATGGCGGTTCCTCGTCCAAGGAGTACGCGCCCAAGGTCGCCGCGGCGGGGGCCGTCGTCATCGACAACAGCTCGGCCTGGCGCAAGGATCCCGACGTCCCGCTGGTGGTCAGCGAGGTCAACGCCGCCGACCTGCTGACCATCCCCAAGGGGATCGTCGCCAACCCCAATTGCACCACTATGGCTGCGATGCCGGTCCTGAAGCCGTTGCACGACAAGGCTTCTCTGGTCCGCTTGCACGTCTCGTCGTATCAGGCGGTGTCCGGCTCGGGCGGCAAGGGCGTCCAAGAGCTCGACCGTCAGCTGCGCGGCGGGTATGCCGCCGGCGACCCGATGGGCCTGGCCCTCGACGGTCGCGCCGTGGCTGTCCCCGATCCCCAGGTGTATGCCGTTCCCGTCGGCTTCAATGTCGTCCCGCTCGCCGGGTCCCTCGTCGACGACGGCTCCGGTGAGACCGACGAGGAGCAGAAGCTGCGGCACGAGTCGCGCAGGATCCTGCACATCCCGGGTCTGCGGGTCTCGGGCACCTGCGTGCGCGTGCCGGTCTTCAGCGGTCACTCCCTGGCCATCCACGCCGAGTTTGCCGACGACATCGCGCCCGATGAGGCGCTCGACCTGCTCAAGAACGCGCCAGGCGTCGTTGTCGTCGATGTGCCCAACCCTCTCGACGCGGCCGGCCGCGACGAGGTGTTCGTCGGCCGGGTCCGCGCCGACCAGGCGGCGCCGGAGGGCAAGGGCCTCAACCTTTTTGTGGTGGGTGACAACCTGCGCAAGGGCGCCGCGCTGAACGCGGTGCAGGTGGCCGAGGAGTGGCTCAAGCTCCAGTGACCGCGCTCGGCTGACGGGGGGCCGAGCCGGGTCACTCGGAAAGGTCGACAGTCGGCGACACGCCGTATGCCGATCCTCGCCATCGGCGTGTCACCACCACTCGACGTGCCGGGCCGGCGTTCCATTCCCGTGGCATCCGGCTCGAGTGCTGACACAGACGATGCCGCCCCCGAGTTGGGAAGGCACCGGCGTGTATGGAATCAGGTACGGGCCATGATCCACATGAGCAACACGATGATCAGCAGCACGCCGACGATCGTCCAGATGAGTCCAGATCCACGCATGTCGAGCTCCTTTTCGTGGGGATCCCCTTGCCTTCAACGTAGGCGGGGGAACACAGCCGTGGGGGATTAGCGGTCACCAGGTTTCGCGGCCACTCACGTCCCCTCAGCGCCACCCGTCACAAGGCAAGCGTCGAGGTCGGAAGCTAGCGATCGGCGTGCCCGAGCACGCGGTCCTTGGCAACCGACGGATGGTCGAGCAGCCAGCGCACTGTGGCAACGGCTGGCCGACCGACCAGTCGGATCGTGGCGGCATCCCGAACCGGGTGGACCGGCAGCTCCAGCAGATCGCGCGCCCACGCCGGGAGGGTAGCGACGGCGGCGCTGACGAGCGCGGCATACGGGAGTTTGGCCGCCCGGGGGAGCGGCGTTTCGCTGCGCAAGAAGCGGCAGGCCGCCGCGGCGCCGGGGGTGAGGGCCAGTTCCCGACGGAATGCCTCGATCGTCGCCGTCAGATCGACAACCGACATGGGTGGGTCGACGACGCCGAGTTTCGTTGCCACGACGGCGGTTTGGGCGACATAGGTGTCTGCGTCGGCTGCGCTCAACGGGGCGCGTCCATACGCCTGATAGCAGGTCAGGAAGGTCTCGATCTCGGCGACGTGCACCCAGAGCAGCAAATGTGGGTCATTGGCGTCATACGTCCGGCCGTCGGCGGCGACGCCGTGCACCCGATCGTGGATCGCGCGGACGGCGGCAATGGACTGCTCGGCATTCGCGATCGTGCCGAAGGTCGTCATCGTGATGAAGCCTGACGTGTTCTGGACGCGCGTCCACGGGTCGGATTGATACGAGGAGTGCTGATCAACGCCGGCCATCGCGAGCGGGTGCAGACTCTGCAACAGCAGCGAGCGGATGCCGCCGACGAACATCGACGCGTCCGCGTGCACCCGCCAGATCGGATCCGCCGGGGTGAACCAGCGGGGCCCGCTCACTCCCCACACGCGGGCTGCGCGGGCATCGGGGTTGCTCCCCGCCACCTGGCTGCGCAGGGCGAGGGCCGCCCGGGCTCGCGCCACATCCACCGCGCCACGCTTTCGCTCCACCGGCATCGCCCGTTCCTACTTTCACTCCGGCTGCCCAGGCCGTGGAGTTCGGCCGCTTCAAGCCTGTGCGGGATCAAGTTTCCCAGGTGCAGTGGCCAGACCGTGCCACTGGCCCCAGCCGGGCCACGCCACCCGCCCCCGAGGGTGGTTAGTGCGGCTACATTGACCGCCATGGCATCTGACGCTGACTTCCAGGCCGCCGTCGACGCGGTGTCCGCCCTGACCGACGACCCGGGCAATGACATCAAGCTGCGGCTCTACGCCCTCTATAAGCAGGCAACCGAGGGCGATGTGACCGGCTCACGCCCGGGCTTCACCAACTTTGTCGGCCGCGCCAAATATGACGCGTGGGCCCAGTTGCGCGGGCTCGACGCGGACGCCGCGAGCGATGAGTACGTCGAGTTGGTGAACTTCCTGACGCCGGATGAGTGACGGCGAGTCGCGCGCGATCGGTGCGCTCGCGGCATACGGACTGCCGTATGCCGTCATCCGCCACGGGCGCGTCGGCTCGCTCGCGGAGGCCGCCGCCGCGCGCGGGGTGACACCCGCCGACATCATCAAGACGCTCGTGATCCGGCGTACCGAGGGCGACTACGTTTTCGTCCTGGTCCCGGGCGATCGCGAGATCTCCTGGCCGAAGCTGCGCGTCCACCTCAGGGTGAACAGGCTGTCCATGCCCGATGCCGAAACGGCAAGGGCGGCAACGGGATACGAGCGTGGAACGATCACGCCTTTCGGCAGCGAGCATTCCTGGCCAGTGCTCGCGGACGTGACGATCACGGGTCGTCCGATCTCGATGGGCGCGGGCGCGCACGGCGTCGCCGTCACGGTTGACGCCGATGCCATGGTTGCGGCGCTCGGCGCCGAGCGGGCCGACGTCACCGATCCCGTCGCGCCCTGAAGCGCGCTCAGAGGTCGAGCCCGAGGTGGTGCCAGGTCTGGGTGATGGTCATGCCGACGCGCAGATAGAGCCCGAGTGCGCCGGTGCGGGAGTCCGTCGACAGATCGCTACGAATCGCTCCGCGCACCCGGCCGTTCTCGAAGGCATCGACGAGTAGTGCGCGCGCCAGGCCGAGCCCGCGCCGGTCGGCCCGGACCGCGATCTGGTCGACGTGCGCACAGTTCGCGACGTCAAGGATGGTGCAGGCCACCGCGACGGGAGTGCGGTCACCGTCAACCGCGAAGCGGACCTGCCAGGGCTCGAAGCCGCGGCGACCGAGGGTGCGAGGCTGCCAATCGGCATACGTCTGCGGGGTGCGATCCGGCCACTCGTTGAAGGCATCTTCGATCAGTCGGTAGGCGATGTCCTCGTCCTGCCCCGGCACGAAGGTGCGCAGCTCGTAGCCCGGCGGTAGCGACTGGGGCTCGATCGGGGTCGCGGCCGGCACTTCCAACACCCAGGAGGTCCAGATCTCGCGATAGCCCCGCCCGCGCAGCAGCCGGTCGCCCCCGCCGCCGGCGAATCGTGATTGCCCGACACGCGACCCGCCCTCGCGTCTCGCGAGATCCTCGGTCCACGCCGCGAGCCAGCTCCCGATGCCGCGATTGCCGTATGCCGTGTGCACCGCCCCGTCAGCACGTCGCGCCCCGAACACCTCGGCCGCGCCGACGAGGCGCTCGCCGTCGAACACGCCAACGCTCTGGGTGCTCAGGTCGAAACTCGCTCGCTCCCAATCGGATTCGATGTCCTCGGGCTCGATCATGAGTTCGCCGCAATCGGCCAACTCGGCGTCGGCGTAGACCGCAAAGGTCGCGTCCAGGTCGGCGGGTGTGAGCGGCCGGGAGGTGAGACCGGCGGGAAGTGGGGGAGCAGTCACGCCACCATCGTCACTCATCGAGGCCGCGCTGTCCCGCGAATTTGAGCATTGCCGTCCCGGACGCCGCCCCCTATCCCACGTCGAAAGGCCGGTTCAGCCCCGTCGAGTGCGAAGTTGTCCACAGGCGGTGGGGATGGATGCGCACTCGACGCCCCTGAACCGGCCTCTCGACGCCCCTGAACCGGCCTCTCGACGGGTGGGGGCTTGACATGGATGGCGATTAATGTGCAATATATTGCATGCCCATCCCCCAGGACGCCGGTTCGAGCGCCCTCAAGCGCGGCTTGCTGCGTGATGACGTCTACACGCGGTTGCGGGACGCGATCGTCGACGGCACCTTCGCGCCCGGTGAGCAACTGCGTGATGGTGAGCTCGCGGATTGGCTCGGCGTCAGCCGGACACCCGTGCGCGAGGCAATCCTGCGGCTCGGGGCTGCCGGCCTGGTCACCACCGCACCCGGGCGGTCCACCACGGTCGCCGAGTTGGAGGTCAAGGCCATCCGGGACGCGCAGTCCGTCGTTGCCGCGATGCATCGCCTGGCCGTAGAACTCGCCGTCGCCCAGCTCACACCGGACGACTTGGCGAGTATGCGTGCGGCCAACAGGCGCTTCGCAACAGCGATGAAGTCGGGCGATGCCGAAGCCGCCCTCGCCGCCGATGACGACTTCCACGCCGTCCCGGTGCGGGCGGCCGGCAATACCGCCATCGAGACGGTCCTCGACCAGTTCTCACCCGTCGTGCGGCGCCTCGAGCGTCTCCGTTTCGCCACTCTCCCAGGCCGCGCTTCCGTAGCCCTGCACACCCGCCTCATCGACCTCTGCGCGGAGGGCGACACCGAGGCAGCCGCCGACGTATCCCACGAAACCTGGCAGTCGCTCCAACCGCTGCTCGACACCCTTACCTGACCCGACGGCACCACCAAGCGCCCACCGGCCACCACCGCAACCCAGCCGAACGGCATACGAGAAAGGAAAGAATCGGTATGAAGCTCCAAGACTTCCCGCGCTACCCGCTCACCTTCGGGCCGAGCCCGATCCAGCGCCTCGACCGGCTCACCCAGCATCTTGGCGGTGCCCAGATCTGGGCCAAGCGTGAGGACTGCAACAGCGGTCTCGCCTTCGGCGGCAACAAGATTCGAAAGCTGGAATACATCATTCCGGATGCGATCGCCTCCGGCGCCGACACGCTGGTCTCGATCGGTGGCTACCAGTCCAACCACACCCGCCAGGTTGCCGCGGTTGCCGCGCACCTGGGCATGAAGTGCCTTCTGGTGCAGGAGAAGTGGGTGCCCTGGGACGACCCGATGAACACAAAAGTCGGCAACATCTTGCTCTCGCGGATGATGGGCGCCGACTCGCGTCTCGACGACGCGGGCTTCGACATCGGCATCCGGGACTCCTGGAAGAACGCCCTCGCCGAGGTCGAGGCCAAGGGCGGCAAGCCCTATGCGATCCCGGCCGGCGCGTCCGAGCACCCGCTAGGTGGCCTCGGCTTCGCGAACTGGGCCTTCGAGGTTGCCGAGCAGGAGAAGGCTCTCGGTGTCACCTTCGACACGATCGTCGTCTGCACGGTGACGGGCTCGACGCACGCCGGGATGATTGCCGGCTTCGCCGCACTGGAGGATCGGACCGGTGTCAAGCGCCGCGTCCTGGGCATCGACGCATCCGCCACCTTGGCCAAGACGCGTGACCAGGTCGAGCGGATCGCCCGGCACACAGCGCAGGTCATGGAGCTCGGTCGCGACTTGCGCGCCGACGAGATCCGGGTCCTCGAGGGCTGGGCCGGCGACCTCTACGGCATCCCGGTCGAGTCCACGATGAACGCCATGGCCTTGGGAGCGCAGCTCGAAGCCTTCATCACCGACCCCGTCTACGAAGGCAAGTCGCTCGCCGGCCTGATCGACCTGGTCCAGGATCGCGAGATCCCCGCGGACTCCAACGTTCTTTATGCCCACCTCGGCGGCCAGCTCGCGCTGAACGCCTACCATTCGCTCTGGTCCTGAAAGGACCGAACCCGTATGCCGCACACCCCCGAACGCCCGGATGGCACCTTCTCGATGAGGTCGCGCAGCGCGTCCTCTGGCTCGCCACGAGGATCGTCGACGCCGCCAATCGCGAACGCGTCACGGGCGACGGGGTCAAGGTCGGTGGGCACCGGGCCAGCAGCGCGAGCCTGGTCACCACGATGACCGCCCTCTGGTTCGCGCACCTGGACGCCGCCGACCGCATCAGCGTAAAGCCGCACGCGTCGCCGGCCTTCCACGCGATCCAGTACCTCCTGGGCAATCTCGATCGGTCCTATCTGACGCGCCTGCGCGACTTCGGCGGTCTGCAGTCCTATCCCTCGCGGACCAAAGACCCCGACCACGTCGACTTCTCCACGGGATCGGTCGGACTCGGTCCGGCGGCGCCCCTCTTTGCCGCCGTCGCCCGGCGCTATGTCGATCCCCACTTCGGGCCGCGCCCAGCAAGCCGCTTCATCGCCCTGCTCGGGGATGCCGAACTCGATGAGGGCAATATCTGGGAGGCCGTCGCCGACCCGGCCACGCAGGGGCTCGGCAATGTCATGTGGGTCGTCGACTTCAACCGGCAATCCCTCGACCGGGTCGTCCCGGGCATTCGGATCCAACAATGGCGTGCCCAGTTCGCGGCGGCCGGGTGGCATGTCGTGGAGGTGAGATACGGGCCGCGTCTGCACGCGGCATACGGCAGGCCCGGGGGAGCGGGCCTGGAGGCGTGGATCGACGCGATGCCCAACGAGCGCTATCAATCCCTCTTCGGGATGGCACCGGCGGACGTACGTGAGCGTTTCCTCGACGGCGCCCCTGATGACGTCCAGACGTTCTGCGCCGCGCAGAGCGACGACGAACTCGCCTCTCTGGTAACGGATCTCGGCGGCCACGACGTTACCGCGATGCTCAACGCCTTTGCGGCCTGCGATGCCGTCACCGACCGGCCGAGCGTGGTCTTCGCCTATACCGTCAAGGGCTGGGGGCTGCCGCTGGCCGGCAACCCGCGCAACCACTCGGCGGTGTTGAGCGGTGAGCAGATCGATGCCCTGCGTGCCCGGGTAGTGCTGACCGCGGACACCGAGTGGGACCGACTCGACCCCACGACAGCTGCCGGTCAACTCGCCGCGCTGCGGGCCGAGCACCTGCGTCACGACCCCGTGCAGACCCGCTCGCTCTTGCCGGTTCCGACGGCAACGGGGCTTTCGTCGGCCAAGCCGATGTCCACCCAAGAAGCATTCGGCCGGATCCTCGTCGGACTCTCTCGCATCGACGGCGTCGGCGATCACCTCGTGACGACCGCACCGGATGTGGCCACGTCGACCAATCTGGCCGGCTTCATCAACCGCACGGGTGTCTTCGCGCCCGAGGAGCGTCGCTCGTGGAGCCCCGATCCGCTGGTGAAGTGGTCGGAATCCCCTGCGGGACAACACATCGAGCTGGGCATCTCGGAGATGAACCTCTTCCTGCTGCTCGGTATGCTCGGCCTGACGTGGGATCACAGTGATCAGCTGTTGCTGCCGGTGGGCACCCTCTACGACCCGTTCGTGCTGCGCGGTCTCGATGCCTATGTATATGCCGCCTACTCCGGCTCCCGCTTCGTCGTCGCCGGCACGCCGTCGGGCGTCACGCTGGCGCCGGAGGGCGGCGCGCACCAATCGACGATCACCGCGTCGGTCGGCCTGGAACTGCCCAACACCACGCTCATCGAACCGGCGTATGCCGTGGCCCTCGACTGGCTCTTGTGCCACGCCCTCGCGCGGATCGCCGATCCCGGCCAGGGGGACGCGCTGGGCAAGACCGAGGATGGGTCCTACTACTTCCGCTTGACGACCCGCCCGCTCGACCCGGCGCCCTTCGAGGAAGCTCGCGCCCGGCTTGGCGATGCCACACTGAGGCGCCAGGTGCTTGCCGGGGCCTACCGGCTGCGTGACGCCGGCGGCGACGAAGGCGCACCCGTCGTTCAACTGGCCGCCTGTGGCGCTGTGCTGCCGGAAACGCTCGCTGCCGCAGCGGAACTCGCCGAGGAGGGCATCCTGGCTCATGTCGTCGACATCACCTCCGCGGACCGGCTGTATGCCGCATGGCAGCGCACGTTGCGCCAGGGCATTCGCACCGCAACGACGCCGTCGATCCCCGGGGCGCTGCGCGCCGCGTTCGACATGCGCGCCCCGATCGTCACCGTCCACGACGCGTCCTCGCACACGCTGGCGTGGCTCGGCTCGGCTCTCGGCGTGCCCTGCGTCCCCCTCGGCGTCGACGCCTTCGGCCAGTCCGGTGCGGTGGCCGACCTCTATTCGGTCAACGACCTGACGCCGGGCTCGATCGTCAACGCCGCCCTGGCCGCCCTCGCCCTGCGGTGACCAGCCCGGCGCGGGCGGGAGAGCTGGGGCGGGCGTGGCGGGCTTTCAGGGGACGACGATGACCGGGACGGTCGAGTTGCGTAGGATCTTGGCGGCGCTGGAGCCGAGGAAGACCTGGGCCAGCTTGTGCGTGGACGACGAGCCGACGACCAGCACGTCCTCGCGTCCCCACTCCACGGAGTCCATCGCCCCACCCCACGAACGGCCCTGCGCAAGAACGGCCTCCACATCGACGAGGCCTTGGTCGCGGAGGTGGGTCACCGCCTCGTCGAGTCCTGCTTGGGCCTGGGACTTCCACTGCGCGAAGATGTCCGACTCGTCATCGCGCATCGCCGAGACCACCATCCGCCGGGGGCGCACCGCGAAGGTCACCAAGCGCAGGCTCGCCCCAATCCGGGCGCAGATGCTCGCGACCAGATCCAGCAGCGTCCAACTCGCGTCGTCATCGCGAAAGCCCATGGTCACGCGTGTGATCCGGCTGTCCGGGACGGGGCGATACCCCCGCGGCGCGATCGCGACCGGCACGGCGGCGGAGTGCAGCATACGGTCGGTCTTCGACGTCACCGTGACATAGCCGCGGGGGCCGTTCTCGCCGGAGCCGACGACGATCAGCGACGCACCCAGCGCGTCGACCTGCTCGCACACTGCTTGGGGGACAGAGCGTCCCGCGACCCACGTCGCAGTCGACACGACGTCCGTATGCCGTGCCAACACCTCCAGCGCCTCTGCGGCACTCGCGGCGCCCTCCTGCGCTGCCCACTGCTCGAAGTCGCGATCGGTGTCGCCGGCGACAGCTGTCTCCCAACCACGCGGCACCACGGTCAGCGCGTGGACGGTGTCATGCTCGGAGCGGGCGAACTGGCAGGCCAGATCGATCGCTCCGATGTCGTCCTTATGCGGGCTGTAGCAGACGAGATAGGTCATCCGCGATCGTCCTCCAGGTCACGCCGCCGGCCGCTTGGCTCGGCGATCTCCTCGGGATCGCTGTAGTGATTGAGCGTGGCATTGCGCATGCCGTACAGCCAGTAGAAGGCGATGCACAGCACGATCCAGATCAAGAAGATGACCCAGGTGATGGCCGCCAGGCCGTACATGATGTAGAGACACGCGGCGACCGTGAGAATGGGGGTGACCGGATAGCCGGGGACCTTAAAAGGACGCTCCAATTCCGGATGGGTGCGTCGCAGGACCATGATGCCGATCGCGACGACCGAGAAGGCCATCAGCGTGCCGATCGAGACTGTGTCCCAGAGATAGTCGGCGGGCACGAAACCGCCGATCAGGGCGATGACGATCGAGACCACGACGGTGTTGAAGGTGGGGGTCATGGTCCGTTGGTTGACCTCGAGGAACTTCTTGGAGATCAGGCCGTCCCGGCCGACCGCGAACAGGATCCGGGTCTGACCATAAAGTGTCACCAGGGTCACGGAGAAGATCGAGATAACCGCGCCCGCGGCGAGGATCGTGCTCCACACCTCGTTGCCGGTGATCTCCTTGAGGATCAGCGCCAGGCCGGCATCGGCATTGTCCTTGTCCGCGAAGAAGGACGCGGGCTTGGCGGCGAGACCGGCGCCGGCCACCGCAAGGTAGATGCCCGAGACGATCGAGAGCGCACCGATGATGGCGCGTGGCAACGCTTTCTGTGGATCCTTGACCTCCTCACCCGCGGTCGCCACGGCGTCCAGACCGATGAAGGAGAAGAAGATCGTCCCGGCGGCGGCGCTCACGCCAGTGAAGCCCTTCGCGAAGAAGTTGGAGAAGTGATCGGCGTTGAAGGCGCTGAACCCGATGACGGAGAAGAGCGCAAGAACGGTGAGCTTGATCATCACCATGATCGCGTTGATCTTCGCTGACTCCGAGGCCCCCCGAATGAGCAGGAGCATGCACAGCAGCACCAGGACGACGGCCGGGAGGTTGATGATTCCGCCTGTGGGCACGTGGTCGGTGCCAGGAATCGGCGACACCGAAAGCGCATCGGGAAGCTGCCACCCGATCGTCTCGTGCAGAAGTTCGTTGAAATAGCCGCTCCACCCGACCGCCACAGCACCCGTCGCGACGCCATATTCGAGCAGGACGCAGCCGGCGATGATGACGGCGACGATCTCGCCGAGGGCGTGGTAGGCATACGAGTACGTCGAACCGCTCACCGGAATCGCCGAAGCCAGTTCTGCGTAGCAGAGAGCGGACAGGCCGGCCGCGAAGCCGGCGATCATGAAAGAGACGAGGACTGCCGGACCGGCCTTGGGCACCGCCTCGCCGAGAACGAAGAAGATGCCCGTGCCGACGGTCGCGCCGACGCCGAACATCATCAGTTGAAAGGTCGTCAGGTTGCGCGGCAGTTCCTCGCCCTGATGGGGATGGTGCTGGAAGACGATCGGCTTGCGCCGCAACAACTGAGCAACGAGGGTGCCTGCCATGTCTGCACTCCTTTGACAACCGGTTAAAGAGTTGGGCCGAACGTAGTGCATTACTCGCCAGTACGCGAGGCATGATTTTCGGGTGTCCACCAACGCTTCTCCGCCCATAGTTTTGGCGGCTCTCCGACTCTCCGCGTGATGTGGTCCTGATGTGAGGGCTCGTGGCCCTGTAGCAGGCTGGGTGGTGTCTATGCATCCAGTCAGTCAGGACCACGAGCGTGT